>NZ_MJIQ01000041.1:0-39734 GCF_001878775.1 Acinetobacter sp. AR2-3 | reverse complement strand
AGTCTCGTGGGCTCGGAGATGTGTATAAGAGACAGGTATAGTTTTTTTTTTTTGTCTCGTGGGCTCGGAGATGTGTATAAGAGACAGTAATTGATGACACGCCCTAAAATCAAAAAAGGGACTCGAAAGTCCCTTTAATTTATGCTGAAAAAAATATTTATTTTTTCATTTCCGCCATTTCTTTTTGATACTCGGCTTTAGCCATTTCAAAACGATGAACCACATCTTCGCTAGGTGCTTTATCCAGCAGGCTAACGATGATAATGCTGAGGGTCGCCAGAATAAAGCCCGGAATAATCTCATACAGACCGGTATCGCCCATATAATTTTTCCAGACAATTACAGTCACGGCACCAACAACCATACCCACAATTGCGCCGTTGAGGGTCATTCGTTTCCAGAAGAGAGACAGGATAATCAGTGGGCCAAATGCAGCACCAAAGCCGGCCCAGGCATAAGCCACTAGACCCAAAACCTTACTGTTCGGATTAATTGCCAGTGAAATCGCAACTAACGCGATCACTAAGACCATGCCGCGACCGACCCAGATCAGTTCTTTTTGTGAAGCATTTTTACGCAGGAAACTCTTATATAAATCTTCGGTCAGGGTGGTTGAACAGACTAGAAGCTGACAGCTTAAGGTACTCATGATTGCTGCCAGAATCGCAGCCAGAATGATTCCGGCAATCCAAGGATTAAATAGAATTTTGGTCAATTCCATAAATACCGTTTCAGGATTTTGATTGACCACCGAGGCCAATGCGGGATTGACACTGAAGTAAGCAATACCGATATAACCGGCAGCCACTGCACCGCCTAGGCATAGAATCATCCAGGTCATGCCAATGCGGCGTGCAGCAGGAATGGTTTTGACCGAATCCGCTGCCATAAAACGCACCAGAATATGCGGCTGGCCAAAATAACCCAAGCCCCAGGCCAGACTGGAAATAATCGCGGCGGTGCTTAAACCTTCAAGCATGCTGGAGGCATGTGGACGAGCTGATTCAACGATGACACTCACTTGCTGGCTGTTGTCGCCCAAGGCCAAGAAGGTAATGATCGGAGTCAGCAATAAGGCAAAAATCATCAAACCGGCCTGGAATGTATCTGTCCAGCTGATCGCCAAAAAGCCACCAATACAAACATAAAGAATCGTCGCCATCGCACCAATCACAAGCGCTGTGGTGTAATCCCAGCCAAACAGGCTTTCAAACAGTCGTGCACCTGCGACCATGCCTGAGGCACAATAAATCGCAAAAAACACCAGAATCACCAAGGCAGACAAGACCCGTAAAATACGTTTACGATCGGAAAAACGGCTGGTGAAATAATCCGGCAAGGTCAGGGCATTGTTCTGATATTCAGTATGGGCACGCAGTCGACCTGCTACGAGTAACCAGTTCAGCCATGCGCCGATAATCAAACCGATCGCAATCCAGGCTTCTGACAGGCCAGACAGGTAAATGGCTCCCGGAAGACCCATCAACAGCCAGCCACTCATATCCGATGCGCCCGCTGAAAGTGCAGTGACCACACTGCCCAGACTTCGTCCACCTAGAATATATTCGTCAAAATTGGAGGTGGCACGATAAGCATATAACCCGATTGCAATCATGGCGATAATATAAAACATGAAGGTAATCAGGGTGGGGTTTAAATAAGTCATAGGCAGGTCATCCTGTAAATATGGAAATCATCGTCCAAGATGATTTTTTGTACTGAGATCGCAAGGAGGTGATTCAAGCATGGTTTAAAAATTACACTCTGTAACAATTACACAGCTTTTATGTATGTCTATTGTAAACATCGTAGTAATTCTCTGAAATTAAATCAGGAATAACTTGAGCGGATAAAAGGCAATACGACGTCAAATTCAGGGGGGAAGTGGAAATTTTGAATAAATAATTAAAATATTTAAATTTTAGCCAGTTGTTTACACAATATTACAAAATTCACATCCTTAGCGTATTGGTAATAAATCGTAGCAAATCTAGGTTAAAGTCTTCCTATTAGGCCTGTATTTGTTTGCTCATATTAATGTCACACCAAATACGGTGCATCGCCAAGAGTATTTTTTAGTGGACAATATGCTTCAAATCGAACCGACCCGCATTGAACGTGATTTATTGGGGGAAAAACAAATCCCGTTGCATAGCTATTATGGGATTCATACCTTACGTGCCATCGAAAATTTTAAGATTTCCGGATTGGCGGTAGGGCAACAAACGCATTTTATTCGTGCTTTGGCTCAAGTGAAAAAAGCTTCGGCACAGGCCAATCTGCATTTTCAGAAACTGTCCGAGCAGACCAGTACTGCCATTCAGAAAGCTTGTGATGAATTGATTCAGCATCCGGAAGCGTGGCAAGCGGCATTTCCACTCGATCCTTATCAAGGCGGTGCCGGAACCTCCATCAATATGAATGCCAATGAGGTGATTGCCAATATTGCCCTTGAAATGTCGGGCCATCAGAAAGGCAATTATCACATTCTGCATCCGAATGATCATGTCAATACTTCGCAATCAACCAATGATGTCTATCCAACGGCTTTGCGTCTGGCGACCTATAGCAGTCTAGATGAGTTATTGAGCGTGCTTAAAGCATTGATTGACTGTATCGACCATAAAGCTGCCGAATTTGAATATGTCATCAAGATGGGACGTACCCAGTTACAAGATGCAGTTCCGATGACCATGGAACAGGAATTCCGGGCATTTGCCACCTTATTAAAAGAAGACCTGAAGCTGATTGGGCAGATGCGACAGTTATTGCTAGAAGTCAATTTAGGCGCCACCGCCATTGGGACCGGGGTGAATACACCGCCGGGCTATGCCAAGCAGGTGGTAGAAACCTTGGCGCATCTGACTGGTCTGCCTTTAAAAGGAGCCACAGATTATGTCGAGGCGACCAGCGATTGTGGCGTCTTTATTATTTTGTCGAGCAGTTTAAAACGTCTGGCAGTGAAACTGTCCAAAATCTGTAATGACTTGCGCTTGCTCAGCTCGGGACCGCGTACAGGGTTAGCTGAAATCCGTTTGCCTGAGTTACAGGCAGGTTCTTCGATCATGCCGGCAAAAATCAATCCGGTAATTCCGGAAGTGGTCAATCAGATTGCCTTTCGGGTGATTGGTAACGACTTAACCATTACTATGGCTGCGGAAGCCGGACAGCTACAATTGAATGTCATGGAACCTGTGATTGCCGTGGCGATGAATGAATCGATTCAATTATTGACCCAAGGCATGCAAACCCTGAATCAGAAATGTATTGCTGGCATTCAGGCCAATGAACAGATTTGTTTAAGTTCGGTCATGCGCAGTGTCGGGATCGTAACCTTGCTTGAACCGATATTGGGACATGCCAAATGCGATGAAATCGGCAAACAATGTATGCGGGAAAATAAAACCGTGCCGCAAGTAGTATTAGAGTTAGGTTTATTGAGTGAAGCGCAATTAGAAGAGATTTTTGCATTTGAAAATCTGGTGTCTGAAATCCCTTCAGCAGAGAATCAGCTCGAACAGGTTTCTTAACATACATATATCTATTAAATCGTCTGAAACAGCGAATCGCTGCTATTTTGATAATTTGCCTCAAGTTCAGGATGTGGATTTGAGGCATTTTCATCTAGACTAGAGCCTGAACTATATTTGGCTGGGTAAATGGCGATGTTTGATAAAATCAGTGCATTATTTAAAAGTAATAAACCGACTGCTGCACAGCTATATTTAGAAGAGCAGAATATCCAGTATGTAGAAGGGACTGGTTATATCGTCGATGGTATTCAACTCAATCAGGAATTGGGTGCACGATTAGAGTATTTGTCGAATCGCCGTTTAAAACAGTTTGATGATTTAAAAGCGTTATATGACACCGCGATGCTGATCAATGAAAAAATTGATCTGGAAATTGCCCATCAGCATTTTAATGCGACTTTAGGCAATACCGAAGAGAATCTGCTGCAATTTAAAATGATCCTTAAGAAGTTAAATGATTATTATCGTAACTTTCTGCGCGATCAAAAATAAGCTGCAAAAGTGGCTTAAAATCGAAGTATATGGATGTGGCAAGACTGCATAAAAATAACAAAATATCCTGAGATCATCGTGCTAGTATAAGCCTCAGGTTATTTAGACTTTAAAGCTATATCCATGTTCCAGCAAGAAATTTCCCAACTCAATTTACCACAGCTTAAAGCAGGCGAGAAACGCTGGTTAGGCAATCTGCAAGGTTCCTCAACCGCATTATTGCTTAAAGAAATCGTGCAGCAGCAATCGCGTTTATTTATCGTGATTGCACGCAATAATCAGCATTTGGGTCAACTGGAAAGTGAACTGGAATTTTATGGGATTAAACCCACGATTTTTCCAGATTGGGAAATCTTGCCTTATGATCGTCTCTCCCCACATCAGGATATTGTCTCGGAACGTCTGGCAATCTTATCCAATATGCCCAAAACTGGCGTACTGTTGTTGTCCGCCTCAACTTTGGCACAACGTGTGGCGCCGACCTCATGGATTCTGGGTGAGCATTTTGATATTCATGTCGGTCAGAAATTTGATCTGGAACAACAAAAGAAAAAGCTGATTCAGGCCGGTTATCATCTGGTCGATACCGTTTATGATCCGGGGGAATTCGCGGTACGCGGCAGTATCATGGATATCTATGCATCGGGACAGGAAGCACCGATTCGGATTGACCTGTTTGATGATGAAATTGAAAGCCTGAAGTTTTTCGATTCCGAAACTCAGCGCACCACGCAAAGTTTGCAGCAGTTTACCGTATTACCCGCACAGGAATTTCCGCTCAAGGAAGGCCGTGCCACTTTCCGTGACCGTTATGCCGAATTTTTCCCGACCGCGAATCCAAAGAAAAACCCGATCTATCAGGATGTGATGGATGGCATAGTCTCACCGGGAATCGAGTTTTATTTGCCCTTGTTTTTCAGCGCTGAAGCCATGCAAGGTCAAAGTTCGCTTATTTCGTACCTACCAAAGAATGGCATTGTCATTACAGATAAGGCTTTGGATGAAAGTCTGAGCCAGTTTTGGCAAGATGTAGTACGCCGTTATGAAGATCGTCGCCACAATGTCGATCAGCCGATCCTGCCCCCAGAAAGCCTGTTTTTTCAGACCAATCAGGTGCTGGAGCAGCTGAATCAGTTTGCACGCATCATTGCCGCACAAACACCTTTTGATCAAAAAGCTGGGGTATTAAATCTTGATACCCAGTTGCCACCGCGTCTGCCCGTAGACCCGAAACGTGAAAAACCGTTTCATGAAGTCAAAAAATATATTGATCAGGCCAATCATCCGGTATTGCTGGTGGCTGAAAGTGCTGGACGCCGGGAAAGCCTCAAAGATGCCTTAAGGCCAAGTCTGGGTGATATCCCCACGGTTGAAAATTTCGATAGTTTTATTAAATCTCTGTATGCAATTGCTATTACCCATGCGCCTTTAGAGCGTGGTCTGGTATTGACCGATCGTGTCAGCGTAATTTCTGAAAATCAGCTCTATGAACATCGGGTGGTACAGCGCCGTCGTAAACGTCAACAGGAGGTTTCGGAAGAGTTTCTGATCCGAAGTCTAACTGAGCTGACCATGGGTGCGCCTGTGGTACATATCGATTATGGGGTTGGGCGTTATGCTGGTCTGGTCACTTTAAGTATTGATGATCAGGATCACGAATTTTTGCAACTGGATTATGCAGATGCCGCCAAAGTCTACGTGCCGGTGACCAATCTGCATTTAATCAGCCGATATAGCGGCGGTGATCCGGATCTGGCACCTTTGCATAAACTGGGTACGGACGCATGGAATAAAGCCAAACGTAAAGCGCTGGAACAGATTCACGATGTCGCGGCCGAATTGTTACATATTCAGGCACGGCGTTCTTCCAAGCCTGGGATCAGTTTTGAAGTTGATCAAAGCCTGTATATGCAATTTGCCAGTGGTTTTGCCTATGAAGAAACACTGGATCAGGCCAATGCTATTGAAGCCACACTGCAGGATATGCAGCAGGCCAAACCGATGGATCGACTGGTGTGTGGTGATGTCGGCTTTGGTAAAACAGAAGTCGCGATGCGTGCCGCATTTGTTGCAGTGCAGAATAACCGACAGGTGGCGATTCTGGTACCGACCACCTTGCTGGCACAACAGCATTATGATTCATTTAAAGACCGCTTTGCCGACTGGCCGGTCCGGATTGAAGTGCTGTCACGCTTCGGTTCTTCCAAAGCACATACAAAGACCATTGACGACCTGATTGAAGGTAAAGTCGATATTGTGATTGGTACACATAAGATTTTGCAGGAAAATGTCCAGTTTAAGAATCTTGGTCTGATGATTGTCGATGAAGAGCATCGTTTCGGTGTGCGCGACAAGGAACGGATCAAGGCCATGCGTGCCGATGTCGATATGCTGACACTGACGGCGACTCCAATTCCACGTACGTTGAATATGGCTTTTAGTGGCATGCGTGATCTGTCGATTATCGCCACACCCCCGGCACGCCGTCTTGCCGTCAAAACTTTTGTGCAGGAACATACCGATGACACCATTAAAGAAGCGATTCTGCGTGAATTGCTGCGCGGTGGTCAGGTTTATTTTCTGCATAATGAAGTCGATACGATTGATCGTGCCGCCGAGCATATCCGTACATTAGTGCCGGAAGCGCGGGTGATTGTGGCCCACGGGCAGATGCGTGAACGTGAACTGGAGCAGGTGATGCAGCAGTTCTATCACAAGGAATACAATGTTCTGGTATGTTCGACCATTATTGAAACCGGGATTGATGTTCCGAATGCCAATACCATTCTGATTGAACGTGCTGACAAACTCGGATTGGCACAACTGCATCAGCTGCGCGGACGTGTAGGGCGCTCACATCATCAGGCTTATGCCTATTTAATGGTGCCGTCTTTAAAAGCCTTAAAAGGTGATGCGGAAAAACGTCTGGATGCAATTCAGCGTGCCTCGACCTTGGGTGCCGGTTTTATGCTGGCAACCGAAGATCTGGAAATTCGCGGCGCAGGTGAATTGCTCGGTGAACAGCAGAGCGGTTCGATGCAGGCGATTGGTTATAGCCTGTATATGGAAATGCTGGAAAAAGCCACCAAAGCCATTCAAAAAGGCAAAACGCCAAACTTCGATGCACCATTGTCATTGACTGCCGAAATTACCCTGCATATGCCAGCACTAATCCCAGATGAATATCTGGGTGATGTACATCAACGTCTGTTGTTCTATAAACGCATCAGTAATACCGATACCCAGGAAAAACTGGATAATATCCGGATGGAATTGATTGACCGTTTTGGTATACCACCGCAACCGGTCAAACAGCTCTTTGCTGTACATCAGATTCGACTGAAAGCCGAACAGCTCGGTATTACTAAAATTGATATCAGCAGTCAGGGCGGGCATATTGAATTTGCCCCGGATACTCCGGTTCAGGCCATGACGATTATTCAGATGATGCAAAAACATCCGACCTATTTCCGGATGGATGGCGGTCAACGTCTGAAAGTCATGGTCATGCTGGAAGACTATCAAAAGCGGATTCAGTTTATACAGGATTTACTGGACAGTCTGCTCAAAGAATTGCACTGATTTTATTCGATTAAATCAGCCTGAAAATTCAGTTTAGATTTCATTTTCGAATGAAGTTTGCAGGAACAACAGGCTTGATTTTTTTAATGAATTGTTTACAGTGATTGTTGTGATGTGCTTCGCAACAAATCATGAGAATTTGTCTTCAAACACCTTGCTTCCAATATTCAGCTTCAGTTGTATATGTTAGTATTAGCCATCATTCTAATTTTGCATCATTTATAAAGATATGTTTAGTTTGCATCCACAACTTGCTCAAGATACGTTTTTTGTAGGCGACTTTCCTTTGTCAACATGTCGTTTGATGAATGATATGCAATTTCCCTGGCTCATTCTGATTCCACGTGTGCCGGGTGTCTCTGAATTATATGAATTGAGCCAAGCTGACCAAGAGCAGTTTTTAAGAGAGTCAAGTTGGTTGTCAAGCCAGCTGGCACGTGTTTTCCGTGCAGATAAAATGAATGTAGCAGCACTGGGTAATATGGTGCCGCAATTGCATTTTCATCATGTGGTTCGTTATCAGAACGATGTTGCATGGCCGCAGCCTGTTTGGGGTACACCTGCTGTTCCTTATAGCAGTGAAGTACTGGCACATATGCGTCAAACCTTAATGCTGGCTTTACGTGGTCAAGGCGATATGCCATTTGACTGGCGCATGGACTAATCAGCCAAAGCATTCCGAGAACCATGGACAGTTGTGGACTTCAGGGAGTGAGTGAGTGCAATTAGACGACTGGATTCAAAAAGAACCCCATCAGTTTGAATATTTCCATCGCATGATGGGATATATCATGCTGTCTCTGGTTCTGGTCGTCTTTCATTACACTGAACCAGATACCCAGTATCAGCTTTTTGTTCCATTTTTTCTGTTTCTGGTTTTACTGATTACACCGAAGCTATCTCGCTGGCTGATCTATCGTCATGATTATCACATCCGGCGTAATATTCTTTTCCTGATTGATGTCATTGTCATTTCGGTGGTTTTGGCGGCCGTGCATCTGGACTTGGTCTTGTCCTTGCTCGGTTTGGTCGCAGTCCTCTATACCGCGATCAGCAATAAAATTTCATTTATGATGGCCTCTCTGGCCAGCCTGATCGGGATTACGCTTTTTTATCTGGCCAATATTCTGGTCTTTGGTTTTAACAATTATTTCCAGCCGACCAGCAGTGAGCTGACCGTTTTAGGCTTTATCTGCCTGATCACCTATTTTGGTGTCGGAAGTTTTTATCAAAGTGGTCGTGTGCAATACATGACTCAGAAAAAAGACCATTATTTCGAACAGATGAACCGTTATATGGAATTTGCCAATCAACTGAGTCGCTATGCGCCCGTGCAGTTATGGCAATCCATTATGAAAGGTGAATCTGAAGCCAAAATTGAATATAAACGTAAAAAGTTGACGATCTTTTTCTCTGATATTCAAGGCTTTACAGAGTTATCTGAAACCCTGATTCCAGATGATTTAGCATTCCTGTTGAATGACTATCTACGGCATATGACCGAAATCGCTAAAAATTATGAAGCGACTGTTGATAAATTCATGGGTGATGCCATCTTGATTTTCTTTGGTGATCCGAACTCCGAAGGTGTGGAACGGGATGCCAAGAACTGCATGGAAATGGCATTGGCGATGCGTCAGCAAATGAAATTGCTGCGTGAACGCTGGATTAAAATGGGTTATCCACCACTGCATATCCGCATGGGAATTTCGACCGGTTATTGCCACGTAGGGAATTATGGGGCAACGCATCGTATGGCTTATACCATTGTAGGGCGTGATGCTAACCTGGCTGCCCGTTTGCAAAGTGCAGCGGAAGTCGATGAAATCCTGATTTCGGAAGATACTCATAATTTGATCAAAGATGATTATCTTTGCGCACCGAAAAAGCCGATTTTCCTGAAGGGCATTAAAGCACCTGTAAGAACCTGGCAGGTCATGGAAAAATATGCGTCTCAGAAAGTCGAGTATCAGCGCTGGTTCGATTATGAATATAAGGGTTTTCATTTATTGCTGAATCTGGATGAAGTGCAAAACTTTGAGTATCCCGAGCTGATTCATGTGCTGGAAAAAATGATTAAACGTATTGAAACACAGCAGAAAATGACCAATTCACAAGGCATTGTCAAACTGAAGCTTGAAGATGAAGTGATTGAACATATTTAAAGTTCATGTAAATTTACTTTAATTGTTTCTTATAAATAGAAAAAACCACGCCTGAGCGTGGTTTTTTCTATTTACCTGCAACGAAAATCTTAGTGATTTTCTGACGCATGGTTAATGGTGTATTTTGGAATTTCAATTTCCAGATCTTCACCGTCCAGTTTAACCTGACAAGAAAGACGTGAATCAGGTTCTAGACCCCAGGCACGATCGAGTAAGTCAGCTTCAACATCATCCATTTCTTCCAGACTGTCAAAACCTTTGCGTACCACCACATGACAGGTCGTACATGCTGCTGACATATCGCAGGCATGTTCGATTTTAATGCCATTTTTTAGCAGGCTTTCGCAAAGATTGGCATTTTGTTCGACTTCAAACTCAGCACCTTCGGGGCAAATCTGCGCATGTGGAAGAACTTTAATACGTGGCATAGTCGTTACCTTAAATTAGTTTGAGTTTGACCAGTCGTCGAGTTTAGTGCCCTTAAGAGCTGCATCAATATGTTGATTCATACGTGCTGCTGCAAAAGCATCACTATGTATTTTAAGCTGTTCAACGGCAGATTCAATTGCTTTGATATCTGAACCCTGAAGCTGAGTTTCAAGTTGTGCTTGCGCAGTTTGCAGGGCTGCAAGCTGTTCCTCAGTCAAAAGACCGGCATCCGCTTTGAGTGCCTGAACCAGTGCTTCCAGCTCACGCTGTGCTTCAACTTTGGTTTCATTCAAATGACGAAGATTTTTATCTTCTTCAGCGAACTTATAACCGTCTAGCAACAGGCGTTCAGTATCTTCACCCGATAAACCATAAGATGGCTTGATATCGATTTGAGCAGTCACGCCAGAGGTGGTTTCTTTCGCAGACACAGTCAGTAAGCCATCAGCATCAACTTGGAAAGTCACTTCAATACGTGCCTGACCAGCAGTCATTGGGGGAATACCATGCAGGACAAAACGGCCCAGACTACGACAATGTTCAACCAGATCACGTTCACCTTGAACCACATGAATCAACATGGCAGTCTGGCCATCTTGATAAGTAGTAAATTCCTGACGACGAGCCACTGGAATTGCAGTATTACGCGAAATTAATCGTTCAACCAGTCCGCCCATGGTTTCAAGACCAAGAGACAGAGGGGTCACGTCTAATAGTAATGAGCCATCAGTCGAGTTGCCAATCAATTGGTTCGCAGTAATTGATGCGCCAATCGCCACCACTTCATCCGGATTAATGGTACATAGCGGTTCTTGATTGAATACTTCACGCACAGCTTTTTGTACCGCATAAGAACGTGTTGAACCACCGACTAAAACAACATTCTGAATGTCATTCAGTTCAAGCTTGGCATCACGCATCACACGCTTACATACGCTGATGGTTTTATCCAAAGCGACTTTAATGATCTCTTCAAATGTCGGACGGTCAAGCGTCAATACTTGATCAAGCAATTTGAGTTGAACTGAATCTGCTTCCGACAAAGCTTCTTTGGCTTTACGTGCCGCAACGACAAAATGTGCATATTCTGCATCATTCAAAGTATCGATATTCAGTTGTTTCTTGGCCCATTTCAGGATCAAACGATCCAGGTCATCACCACCGAGCGCAGTGTGGCCACCGGTTGCTAGAACTTCAAATACACCTTGAGAGAAACGCAGAATCGAAACGTCAAAGGTACCGCCACCTAAGTCGTAGATTACATAGTTGCGATCTGTACTCAGGTTGCTTTCCTGATCAAGACCATAAGCCACAGCCGCTGCAGTAGGTTCGTTCAATAAACGTAAAACATTTAAACCGGCAAGCTGGGCAGCATCACGAGTTGCCTGACGCTGTGCTTCATCGAAGTACGCCGGAACAGTAATAACGGCACCATTGACCGGATTTTGCAGACTGGCTTCAGCGCGGTCTTTCAACTGCTTTAAAATTTCTGCAGAAATCTCAACCGGAGTCTTACGGCCTTGTGCAGTTTCAAAAGCCGGCATTTCATTGGCTTCACCGACCAAGGCATAAGGATGCTGGAATTTGATGTCAGCTTTCGAGCGACCCATAAAACGTTTTACAGAAACGATGGTGTTTTTAGGGTCAGTAGTAATGAAAGGCGCAGCTTCATTGCCGTATTGAGTCTGTTGTTCTGCATAATGTACGATAGAAGGAAGTAGCACACGACCTTGTTCGTCATTAAGTACTTTGGCTTTACCTGAAAGAACCGTGGCAACCAAAGAGTGGGTGGTGCCTAAATCGATACCAATCGCAATGCGGTGTTCATGTGGTGCACTTGATTGACCTGGTTCTGCAATTTGCAAGAGAGCCATAGTGTTACATCCTTTGCACGTTAAATATTAAATACTAAAAATTAGAAATCATCATCAAGATCAAAGCTGTCATCGTCCAGGAAGCGGTCTTCCGCTTTGTCGATATCGGCCATGACTTTAACGAAGAAGCGTAGTTTGCGCACTGTATCGCGTGCTTCGGCCCAGTCTTCATCCGCATAATCAATTTTGAATTCGCGAACCAAGCCTTCAATCCATTGCTGGACTTCGACTTTTAGTGAAGTTAAATCTTCAGCAGAAGTTGCATCGTCAAGTTGTTCACGAATTTCCAGAGCGTCCTGCAAGAATTCAAAATCACTGATCGACTGATCTAAGTGATAGTCCTGTTTCTTGAGAGACAGTAAATACGCTGCACGGCTATCGACCGCTGACAAGACTTTAAATGCCTGATTGATATCACTTGATTTAATCAGAGCCTGATCTTTATCTTCAGCTTTATCTGGGTGATATTGTTGCTGCAACTTTAAAAATTCAGTCTTTAAAGCCGCTAAATCAATATCGAGTGCTACAGGAAGGTTGAACAACTCAAAATGATTCATGGGAGATGGGATCCGCGATTAATGTGCAAAAATAACTGTATAAATGCAATTAAAACAGTGTGAAACACACTGTTTTAATGTCAAAAGAGAATAACTGCCGGGTTTATACAGTGAAGGATTCACCACAACCGCATTCGCCTTTTTTGTTGGGGTTGTTAAATTCGAAGCCTTCGTTCAAGCCGTTTTTAACATAGTCCATCTCCATACCTTCAAGATAAACCAGACTTTTCGGGTCAACGAATACTTTAACCCCAAACTGCTCAAAGGCTTGGTCATGTGTATCGACTTCATCAACGAATTCGAGCACATAGGCCAGACCAGAACAGCCTGAAGTTTTCACACCAACGCGAATGCCTTCACCCTTACCGCGATTTTTTAAATAATTGCTGATATGAGTTGCAGCATTTTCAGTTAAATGGATCATGAAAACTCCGTTAAAATTTCAAAACGTGGAACAATTAAGCTTTAACTTTCTTGCTACGGTAGTCTTCTACAGCTGCTTTGATTGCATCTTCAGCAAGAACAGAGCAGTGTACTTTTACTGGTGGAAGTGCAAGTTCAGTCGCAATATCAATGTTCTTGATCGCTTGAGCTTGATCCAAAGTTTTACCTTTGAGCCATTCAGTCACAAGTGAGCTTGATGCAATGGCAGAACCACAACCATAAGTTTTGAAACGTGCTTCTTCAATCACGCCTTCGTCGTTTACCTGAATCTGTAAACGCATTACGTCACCACATGCTGGCGCACCAACCATACCAGTACCAACGTTTTCAGCATTTTTGTCTAAAACGCCAACATTACGAGGGTTTTCGTAATGATCAATTACTTTTTCGCTATAAGCCATGTTGCTTCTCCAAACCTCGGGGTCAGCCTTAGTATTAAATATGGGGGTAAAAAAACTTTTCTCAATGAGATAGCAACGGATTTGTCACTATCTCAGGATGAAAATTAGTGCTCAGCCCACTCAACTTTAGAAAGGTCGATACCTTCCTTATACATATCCCAAAGCGGAGAAAGTTCACGTAACTTCTCAACAGCAGCTTTAGTGATAGTCAATACGTGATCGATATCTTCTTCAGTGGTGTATTTACCAAAGCTGAAGCGGATCGAACTGTGTGCAAGTTCGTCTGAAAGACCCAATGCACGAAGTACATAAGATGGTTCAAGTGTTGCAGATGTGCATGCCGAACCTGAAGATACCGCAGCATCTTTCAATGCCATCATCAATGATTCGCCTTCAACGAAGTTGAAGCTAATGTTTAGATAGTTCGCAACGTTTTGTGTTGGATGGCCGTTCAGGAATACTTGTTCAAGGCCTTGTAAACCATTCCATAGCTTGTCGCGAAGTACACGTAAACGAGTTTGTTCAGCTTCCAGGTTTTTACCTGCAAGTTCAAATGCTTCACCCATACCTACAATCTGGTGAGTCGCAAGGGTACCTGAACGCATACCACGTTCATGGCCGCCACCATGCATTTCAGCTTTAAGGCGTACACGTGGGCTACGACGTACAAACAGTGCGCCAATACCTTTAGGGCCATAGATCTTGTGCGCAGAGAAGCTCATCAAGTCTACTTTTAAAGTTGAAAGATCAATTTCAACTTTACCCGCTGCCTGAGCTGCATCGACGTGGAAGAAAATCTTGTTGGCGCGAGTGATTTCACCAATCGCCGCAACATCAGTCACTGTGCCGATTTCATTGTTCACCATCATTAGGGAAACAAGAATCGTATCTGGACGGATTGCTGCTTGTACCATTTCTGGAGTAATTAAACCGGTTTGAGGTTGCGGCTCAATATAGGTAATTTCAAAACCTTCAGACTCAAGCTCACGACAGGTATCTAAAACTGCCTTATGTTCGATTTTAGAGGTAACGATATGTTTACCTTTAGATGCATAGAAATGAGCCACACCTTTAAGCGCAAGGTTGTCTGACTCGGTCGCACCCGAAGTCCATACGATTTCACGTGGATCAGCTTTAATTAAATTCGCAACTTGTTCACGTGCATATTCAACTTTTTCTTCTGCTTGCCAACCATACGCGTGTGAACGAGATGCCGCATTACCAAAGGTACCATCGAATGTTAAGCATTCCATCATACGTTCAGCAACCTGAGGATCTACAGGAGTTGTAGCTGCATAATCAAGATAAATCGGACGTTTCATGTCAAATACCTGTAACCGATAAAAGGGCTGAATCTAAAGGTGCTGATTTTTGGCGTAATGACACAGTCTGGACGTTGTCACGTGCAACCAGATCAGCAAGCGAGATTTTTTCTAAATAATCGGCGATGTGATGGGAGAGTTCCTGCCATAAATCATGAGTCAAGCACATCGCGCCATTCTGGCAATTGCCTTTATGGTCACAGCGAGTCGCATCAACTGTTTCGTTTACAGCTTCAATAATTGCTAACACAGTAATTTCATCTGCATTACGTGCTAAATGGTAACCACCATTTGCGCCACGAACACTAGAAACTAAACCATGACGCTTGAGCTTCGCAAATAACTGCTCAAGATAAGCAACAGAAATAGTTTGACGTGCTGCAATTTCAGCGAGCGTTATCGTTTTTTCAGAAGGCTGCAAAGCTAGATCAAGTAGAGCAGTCACAGCGTAGCGACCGCGAGTGGTTAGGCGCATGATTCGATACACATGGTTAGACTAGATGTGTAGATTTTATGAATCCCGACTAAATTAGTCAAGTTATTTTTAGTAGACCTTAGTGGGATTTAATTTTTGGAGAATGAAAGATTTACATGCTCAGCCAATTATATACTAATAACGTAATCAAAAGTACGCTGCTCAGGCCGAAAATGATATTAATACGCTTTTGACGGCGTTCGATCCGTTTTAGGCGGTTTTTATACTGTTTGACTTCCACTTGCAGGGTATTGATCTTGGAACGCTGCTCTTCAATTTTCTTTAAAAGCGGCGCAATACGCTTTTTAGAAGCAATAATTTCCGCATCATCCGTCGGCGCATCAGACAGCCAGTGTTTCCAGTCGGCTAGTACTTTTGGCAAACTGAATACGGTTAACAGATCACGAAATTCATCTTTTAAAACCTGATGACCATCAATGCGCATGCTGCGAATGCTACGACGATTACCAAAAATGAAAATTTTAATCAGATCGGGAAGTGTGGTGCGCACATCCAGGTCGACAATGCGGCCCGGTGCTTTATGGTCAAATAATAGTCCATTGGGGGTGAATTGCACATAAAAGTCGAAATACGGAATATAGCTATTAATTTTAATAGAGATGTTTTCATCTACAAACTTTTTGGCCTGTAATGCAACGACACGATCATGCTTGAGAATGAAGGTAAATATTGTCTCTAAAACAATTAACGTCATCGTAAGCAACAAATGCGGTTGATTTTGACTTTGTTGCGATTCGCTCATATACAACCAATCCTTACCTGAAATATAAAGTGAAAAAGCTTCCTGCTTGTGAAGAGATTTCAGGGTTAAATCAAATTAGACTTGAAATAAATTGCTTTGTAGAACAGTTTATCAAATCTATCAAGTACTAAATTTGCTATTATGCAGTGGTTTTGTAGAATAATTTATAATAATTGCGCAGAAAACAAACAGGAGCCGTGCACATGGACAAGTCAAAAACAGCACAAGACTCAACTGAAGCTTCGAATGAGAAAACGCTGAAAACCAAGTCTAAATCTGCCTCGGAGCGCAAATCGGTTCTTGATTTTCGTAAATATACCAAACAAATCTGGTTGGCTGGGCTAGGGGCATTTTCACGTGCAGAAGAAGAAGGTAACAAACTGTTTGACTCGCTGGTCAAGGTCGGGGAAGAGCTTGAATCTAAAACTGCAGATATTGCCGATCAAACTGTAGAGAAGGTTTCGGAAAAGGCCAAAGAGTCGGTTACAGAAACCAAAGACAAAGTGGAAAAATTAATCGACAACTCTGTTCATCACTCATTGAATCGTATAGGATTAGTCACATTGAAGGATGTACAGTATTTGGAACGTTTAATCCTTCAGTTGCATGCCAAGGTTGATCAGTTGACTGCGGAACAAGAAAAAATGAAAGAAGAATTGTCGAAAAAACTTAAATAAAATGACTTTATTCATTATTCAATGTTTTTTTCGCATATTTTTTGAAAAAAAAGAGGTTCTTAAGTATTGCGTTTATACCTAAAGCATTGCTATAAAGGCGTTATGGCATGTTAAACCAATTCTTGAACCTTAAATAAACGATATTAAGAGGACGTAATCTTCATGAATAAATCAGAATTAATTGATGCAATTGCAGAAAAAGGGGGATTATCTAAGGCTGACGCAGGTAAAGCTTTAGATGCTACAATTGCTTCTGTTACTGAAGCTTTAAAATCGGGTGATACAGTAACTTTAGTGGGTTTTGGTACTTTTGGCGTGAAAGAACGCGCTGCACGTACTGGCCGTAACCCACAAACTGGTGCTACTCTTGAGATCAAAGCAAGCAAAGTGCCTAGCTTCAAAGCAGGTAAAGGCTTAAAAGACGCTGTAGCTTAAGCTTACCCAGCGACGAAACGCGCCTTCTTTGGCGCGTTTTTTATTGATAAATTTAATTGTGATGATTAACACATTCATTCAATGGGTATTTTCGGTTAAAATCCTTTGCAAATAAAATATTGGAATACTTATGGAAGCTTTTCGTAAAGTTATTAAGGGTTGGTTGGGCAAAGTCTTGCTCGTTCTGTTTTTGACCCCGTTAGCACTTGTAGGTATTGAAGGATATTTTAGCAGCGGAAACTCTGATGCAGCAAAATCAGTGAACGGGACTGAAATATCTCAAAAAGAATTAGAGTCACTGACCAAATCATTTAAAGAACAATATCTCAGTTATGCCAATGGGGATGAAACTTTACTGAATCAAAGCTTCATTGACCAGAAAGCTATGGATACTCTGGTTGCACGTACTTTATTGCTGCAGCAGGCTGAAGAATTAGGGATCAGTCTGAGTGACCAGCAAATTGAACAGATGATTGCTCAGCAGCCTACTTTCCAGCAAGATGGCAAGTTCTCGAATGCTTTATATGAAAATTATCTGAAATCAATTGGCATGACCAATCGCGCTTTGATTGAAAGTTTACGTAAAGATCATGCGCTGAAGATGCTGTCATCGACTTTCCTGGATTATCCACTGGTAAGCCCAGTCGAAATGCAGCAGATTGCTGATTTGCAAACTGAACAACGTCATATTCATATTTCCAGCATTAATCTGGACAGCTATAAAAAAGATGTCAAAGTCACGGATGCAGATATTGCTGCCTATTATGAAAAGCACAAAACCCTGTTTAAACAGCCGACCAGTGTAGATGTCGACTATGTGGTGTTAAAGCCAAGCGATATTCAGGTGGAGAGTTTAGCGGTTACAGATGCTGAGCTTCAGGAAGCGTATACCGCCTTTGTTGCGACACAAAAACAGGCAGTGAAACCAGATGTGAAGCATATTTTAATTACTGCGGACAGCCGTAGTGATGCTGAAGCAAAAAAACTGGCGACCGATATTGCAGCCAAAATTAAAGCCGGTACCACTTTTGCTCAGGCAGCAGCACAATATTCTGAAGACCCTGAATCTAAGTCTAAAGGTGGCGCACTTGCCGTTTATGAAGAAGGTGTATTCGGTACTGCATTTGACCAGACGGTTAGTTCTTTAAAATCGGGTCAGGTCTCTGCACCGGTGAAAACAGATTATGGTTACCACATTATTTCTGTGCAAACGCCAGATGTGGCGGTTCCTTCTTTTGAATCACAAAAAGCACGTTTGTCTGAAGAAGCCTTGGCAGCTAAAAAATCCAATGCTTTCTCTGATACAGTCAATACGCTGAATGATATGGTAGTAGGAAGTGATTCTCTGGATGTGGTTACTCAAGAAGTGAAAGGTGTACAAGTCCAGAAAGCCCAAGGGGTAACACTTTCGACCCGTGATCCAGTGCTGAGCGATGCTAACCTCAAGGTTAAATTGTTTAATGACGATGTTAAAAATGGTGATCGTAATGCTTCAACAAGCATTCAGTTAGCCAATGGTGATGTGGCCTGGATCAAGGTGCGTAATTATCATGCAGCTGGCGAACAAACACTGGCAGAAGCAAAACCGCGTGTTAAGGCTCAGTTGATTGAAGACAAAGCAGCTGCTCTGGCAAAAGCAAAAATTCAGAAAGCTCTGGATGAGTTCAAAACCAAGCCGGCTGCAGCAGTGGCGAAAGGTGATTTGATCTTTGAAGATGCTGGTGTTTACACACGTGCTGAAGGTTTGCTAAAACGTGATGTACAGCGTGCGGCTTTTAGTCTTCCGACACCAAAAGCAGGCCATTGGTCAGTGACGACAGCGAAAATGCCAAATGAGCTGGTTGTGGTTGCTGTATCAGAAGTGAAGAAGAACCCGGTAGATGTATTGAGTGCAGAACAACGCAATGAGTTGGTGAAGTTATATCAACAACTTCGTGGTCAGCAGGAATTTGATGACTATACGCGTTACCTGAAATCTCAAGCAAAAATCAAATAAAATTGTTGTATAAAAAAACCAGCCTGCGAGCTGGTTTTTTATGCTTTAGGCAAATAATGGTTTAAGCACGAATAATCAGTTCATAACCGGTATATTTGCGCATATTAATTACGCCAGTATCCAGAATTAAATACTGACCCTTGATGCCTTGTAATTTGCCACGAATCACAGGAGTTTTATCCAGATTATGCGATTTAATCTTTTCCGGATATTGTTCTACCGGATAAATAAACTCTCGTGCGAATTCATCTTCAAGCACTTCAATATTTTCATTAAATTCAAGATTCTGATTAAACTCT
This sequence comes from Acinetobacter sp. AR2-3, assembly GCF_001878775.1. NCBI lineage: Bacteria > Pseudomonadati > Pseudomonadota > Gammaproteobacteria > Moraxellales > Moraxellaceae > Acinetobacter > Acinetobacter sp. AR2-3. The sequence goes on along the minus strand of NZ_MJIQ01000041.1, from coordinate 20,290 downwards.
TCACGAATGCTTTGAATTTTAGGCGCAAATTCTTCTAGCAGCTGTTCACGCACTTCAATTAGATTCAGTGGTTCTGCTTCACCTTTGAGCAGTTTGCGCCAATCAGTTTTATCAGCAACCTGAGTACCAAACATGACTTCAAGCTTTCCGGAAAGACGACGTGAGCCAACTTTCATAATCGGCAGGGCTTGGGTCGCACCCTGATCCAGCCAACGGGTCGGCATTTGGCTGGTACGGGTAATGCCGACCTTTAATGCACTGGAATTGGCCAGATAGACAATATGTGGTTGGAAGCAGACATTCTGTGCAAATTCCTCTTCGCGGCAAGTGCCTAAATGATAATGGCAAGTCTCTGGCTTCATGATGCACATATCACATGAAGCATTGGTTTTAAAACATTTAAAACAGTGACCTTGCGAAAATGATTTGGAAGTTTTTTTGCCACAGGACACGCAGTAAATATTACCGGTCCATTCAATCTCGATTTCTTGGCCTAAATTAAATGGAAGATCAATTTCTGCACGATCTAAAATTAATTTATATTCAACATTTGCCCGCTGTATCTGTTGATCAGTTACACTAAGATCCTTGAGGCCGACGTGCATTTTATGACAAATGCCCTGAAGTTCCATAAAAATTACTCACTTAAATCATAAGGATGCAGTTATGGCTGAGCAGAATGTCATTACTTCGATGCTAGACGATTTCGCACAGGAACAGCCAATTCATACTGCTATTTGTATTGGGCAGGACTTGAGCCAAGTCCAGTTTCAGCCAGCTATTCAATGGTCCTATTTTAGCGTATCTGACTTTTTAAATCTGCCTTTTCAGCAACGTTATGACTTGGCTATGGTGATGCTGGATACTGCAGAAACAGAACATTTGTCTGAACAGATCATGAGTCAAATTCTGGTGAAATTACGTGATTTGTTTGCCAAACGGCTAGTGGTGATCAGTCGCCTGCAAGACGAAAAATTATTGAGAGCTTTGGGATTTACCCAGTTGATTGACAAGACCATACATGAGGCAGATTTTGCGCTGTGGCAGTTTAATATTTTAACTTATAAGCATGTGCCAGACTGGTTTAACTCCAAGTTTTGGGCCAATCCGGAAAACTGGGATAAATTTCGCTGGTAAGCTAAAAACCTGCTTAACTAAGATTGCAAATATTAACACAATCTTGCCTAGACAATATGTGGGCAGGCCGTATTCTGTAATTAAGATGCACATAGGATATAGGACATGACAAACCTGAGTAGTATTGTGGAAATATTAGCAAAGCAGGCATTGGGTGGCGGGCAGTCGCAGCAAAAATCCTCACAACAAGGCGGCTTGGCAGATATCCTGGGGTCTGTGCTAGGGCATTTAAACCAGTCTAATCCTCAGCAAAATCAAAATACTCAAAACCAGCAGAATCAGCAAAATCAAACCGGCCAGCAGAACCGACAAAATGGTTTAGGGGCAATTTTGGGTTCAGTACTAAGTCAGTTCGGTGGTGGTGGTACTCAAAGTACTGCCCAGCCTCGTTCAGGACTAGGTGGTTCTACCGGTAAAACCTTATTGATTGCAGTACTGCCTTTGGTACTGGCCTGGATTCAAAAACAGGGTGGTTTACAAGGTGCGCTAGACAAACTCAAAGGACAGGGTCTTAATAGCCAGGTCGATGATTGGGTGTCGACCGGTCCCGGTGAAAATGCCAATGTCGATCCGCAGCAGGTGCAAAACCTGTTTGATGAGCAGGAAGTTGAAGAAGTTGCACAGCAAACCCATGCACCGAAGCAGGATGTGTATAGTGCGATTTCACAGGTCTTGCCGCAGATTATTGATTCGCTTACCCCGCAAGGTGAGCAGACCAGCAAGCAGGAAGCCAATAACGATATTCAAAATGTATTGAATATGGTTTCAGGACTTCTCAAAAAATAAATCTAGACATTAAAAAATCCCGATTTCTGTCGGGATTTTTTAATGTCTATAAATGATTTGGAATTTAATCTAGATTCAGGCTAAACAGCTGATTAGATTTACAAATTTTCTTGGCAACATAATGAGATTTTCTCATGCGAATCAGGATAATCTGCGACTGAAAACCGAGTTCACCAAACTCAGGTTCTACCTGTACATAATGCAGTTGTCCATACTCATCTCGCACCCGTGCTTGAGCAGAAAAACCGGGTCGAGCATTGCCGCTGGAAATCGTCGCCAAACGGCCAAGTAGATTGACATTGTTCTTTTTATATTTAGGTGGAATGACCTGATCCAGACAGTGAATCATAAAAATAGTAAAAAAAGTCGCAATGATCAAAGCCGGAATAATCAGGTAATAAGCAGGCAGAAATTTAAATTCCTGAGAATAGATCAGGAACTGTAAAACATAGCCGGCAAAGCTAAAATTCATCAGGAAGAAAAACACAATCAAGGTTTTGGAGAATTTGACGTTTAGTAGATCCATCTGCTGAAAGTCATAAGGTGAAATTTTTTGCAGAAACTTGCTGGGTCTGAGTCCAAAATAAAAAGCAATGGTTTTCACCACACCGAACAGAATAATCGCCAATAAACTCAGATGAAAAGGCATCAGGTTATAGTCTAGAAAAAATGCAGGCATGGTGAAGTCCGTTTTAGTCTTATTCTGAGAGGTAAATTCCACCATCAGAATGCACGGTAATCTCTACTTTTTCAAGTGCTTGACCTTGGCAAGGCCCAGAAATGCATTCACCGCTTTCTACCAGAAACAAGGCGCCATGCGTGGAGCACTCAATAAATTCCTGATCGCGATCCAGAAACTGGTTCTCTAGAAATTCCAGTTCAACCTGCAAATGCGGACACAGGTTTTGATAGGCATAGAAGGCACCATCACGCTGTGTGATAAAGATATTATCTCCATCAGGAAGCTCAAAAGAGCGTGCTTCGCGTTCTGGAACGTCTTCGGTCATGCAAATTTTAAACATTAAGCACATACCTTTTGAAAGTCTTGTAATAATGCCGCATAGTCTTCAACTGCCAGGCGCGGACCAAATTGTGAAACCACTTGGCTCGAAATGAGAATAGCCAGTTCAGCCGCAGCTTGAAGACCAAGATTAGCATTCAATCCGTACAGGAAAGCCCCGGCAAAAGCGTCACCGGCACCGTTGGCATCTACTGCAGTAACTTTGCGACCGGGAACAGTAAAGGTATTCTGATGATCAGAAATCAGTGCACCTTCAGCTGACAATGTAATGACAACGTGCTGACTTAAGCTTTTCAGTTTAAGTAAAGCAGCCTCAAGACTGTCGGTTTGAGTGTACATCAAGGCTTCTTGCTGGTTACATAACAGCAAGTCTACGCCATCTGCAATCATTTCATCCAGACCGGCACGGGCGTATTGCACCATGGCAGGATCAGATAAAGTTAGAGCAATTTTAACGCCATTAGCACGGGCAATATCACGTGCTTGTTTTACCGCATGACGTGCCGTTTCAGAAGTCGATAGATATCCTTCAAGATATAACCATTTCGCGCTATTTAGTGCACTGAAATCAATTTGTTGATCAGTCAGTTCAGCCGTAATACCCAGATAGGTATGCATGGTACGTTCAGAATCAGGGCTCACCAGAACCATACATGTCCCTGTCACGCCTTCACTGATTGATTGGGTGGTAGTCTTAATGCCGGCATCATTCAAACCTTGCAGGTAGATTTGTCCCAGTTCGTCATTTCCGACACGACAGCCATAAAATGCAGAACCACCGAGCGCAGAAAATGCCACGGTAGTGTTGGCTGCTGAACCGCCTGAAGCTTGACCCTTATACACTTGAGTCGCTTGAAGATTTTGATAAAGAGTGGCCTGAGTTTCACCATCTGCAAGTTGCATGGTGCCTTTTTGCAAGTGATGTGCAGTTAAAAAGTCATCAGAAACTTTAAATTCTTGGTCAATCAGCGCATTACCAATCGCAAAAAGATCAACAGTTGCCATGTTCAAATATCACATTAAAAATGAAAGTCCTAAGTTTACACGATTGCTTGGGATTGCTGTAGTTTGCTGAATCATTTTCAAATACTTTTCAAAAATGATGTATTTTGTTCAGCAGCTATCTTTGGTCTAAAAACTGGCTTATTTTTGTGCACTGGTGCGCCGCAGCATTGATTTAAGGATCACATTTTATTTATAAAGAGATATCGCTCCTGGCATGATACTTTAAGTCGCTTGGCAACTGTCACTCTCCACAACAATTTCAAATAGTGTGCGTATATGAATATTAAAATTGTAACAGCCGAACAACTCCCGGATCAGATCGAAACACTCGCAACTCTGGCACGTAAAGAAGGCTATAATTTGGTAGATAAGTTAATAGAAGAATATCGCACTGGGAAGAACTGCTTTAGCCACGCCAATGAATATCTGGTGGTGGCGCATGATGGCAAGAAACTGGTTGCCTGTGGCGGCTTAAACCAGCAATGGGGAGATAATGGCATTGAAGACCGCATTGGTCGTGTACGCCGTTTCTATGTGCATCCGAAATATCGTCAGCATGGCGTAGGTAAACAGCTCTTGGCTTATTTGGAACAGTTGGCACGTCCGCATTATTCGGCTTTATGTCTGCAAACAGATACCCGGCTGGCCGCCAGTTTTTATCAAAAGCAGAATTATGTATTTGTGGAAAACAATCCAAGCTATAACTATTTTAAATATCTGATTTCTTAAGCTTGTAAATACTCATCTAGATGCAGTAAGTAAATTTGATGATTTAATTTTCAAATGATCAAGTTTACTTAATTCGATCAAAATCCTCGGTTTTCAACGTGAATAATTCAGATAACTAAAGCTATAATGCGCTTAGTTATTTTAATTAAAGCATTAGGAGATCGCATGACTGTAGATGTCACTGAAACCATTTCTCAAACTGTACATCCTGCGTTTCAGTTGGTACGTCAACAACATGTTGAAGCTTTAGACATTTTCGTGTCTGAATATAAACATAAAGTGACTGGCGCCACGCATTATCATCTGGCGACCAATCACGACGAAAATGTCTTTCTGGTGGCGTTTCGTACCCAGCCGATGGATTCTAAAGGTGAAGCACATATTCTGGAACATACTGCGCTGTGTGGTTCAGAGAAATTCCCGGTGCGTGATCCATTCTTCCTGATGATTCGCCGTTCACTGAATACTTTCATGAATGCCTTTACTGCGGCGGACTGGACTGCATATCCATTTGCGACGCAGAACAGCAAAGATTTCCAAAACCTGCTTGAAGTGTATATGGATGCCGCATTTGCTGCGAACCTGAATCCACTAGATTTTGCCCAGGAAGGCATTCGTATTGAGCTGGAAAATGGCGAGCCTGTCTATAAAGGCGTAGTTTTTAATGAAATGAAAGGTGCGATGAGTTCACCTTCAGATCAGCTTTATCACACGCTGGCGCATCATTTATTCCCGAATACGACTTATCACTATAATTCTGGCGGTGATCCCAAAGATATTCCTGATCTGACTTACCAAGAGTTAGTTGATTTCTATAAGTCACATTACCATCCAAGTAATGCAGTGTTCATGACCTTTGGCAATAAAACCGCATTCGAATTGCAAGAGCAGTTTGAAAATCTGGCATTGTCTAAATTTGAAAAAGGTCAGACGCTGTATCCAACACCTGAAACCCGTTTGACTGCACCATTGACGGTTACAGACAGCTATGCGGTTGATGCCGAAGACCTGCAGGACAAGACCTATCATGTGCTGTCTTGGTTATTGCCGGAAGCCAGTGATATTAAACTGCGTTTAGGCATGCGTTTAGTCGAAGGTATTTTGCTTGAAGATTCTGCATCACCACTGCGTCATTATCTAGAAACTTGTGGTTATGCCGATGCAACAGGTCCATTCATGGGCGTGGATGATTCTAACTTTGAAATGACTTTCTACTGTGCGGTGCAAGGTTCAAATCCTGAACATGCAGAAGAATTTAAAAATGGTGTATTCAAGGTTCTGGAAGATGTCGCCTCTAAACCGGTCGATCAGAACATGGTCGATGCGATCCTGCATCAAATTGAATTGCATCAGCGTGAAATCAATGGCGATGGTACGCCGTATGGTCTAAGCTTGATCCTGAGCGGTCTGGGCAGTGCGATTCATCACCGTGATCCGGTCGAAGTTTGGGATGTGGACTCTGCAATTGCTGCAGTCAAAGAAGAACTGCAAGATCCAATGTGGTTATCCAATCTGATCAAAGAGCATCTGCTAGATAATCCACATCGTGTCCAACTGACGCTGGTTCCGGATGCGACCAAATCTGCCAAAGAAGCAGCGGATGAAAAAGCGCGTCTGGCTGAAATTGGCAAGAATCTGACTGAAGAGCAAAAAGCTGAAATTATTGCGCAGACTGAGGCATTAAATGTGCGTCAGGACACACCGGATGACTTGAACTTGTTGCCGAAAGTCGGTTTGGAAGATGTCCCTGCGGAATTGCAGATTGTTCAAGGCCAGTTGCGTGAGATTATCTGTAACCACGTCGATACGCCATTGAATCTGTATCATGCCGGTACTAATGGTATTTATTATCAACAGGTTCTGGTTAATATTCCGGATGAAGTGGTGCAGTCGCCTTACTTTAACCTGCTTTCAATCCTGATGGGTGAAGTCGGTGCAGGTGAGTATGATTATCTTGAGTTCCAGCAACTGCAAACAGCGGTAAGCGGCGGTCTGGGCATGGGCGCGTCTTTGCGTTCTAAAGTCGATGACAAAAACAAGATTACTGCCTGGCTAACCCTGACCACCAAATCTTTGGTGAATCATCTGGATGCGATTCGTCTGTTAAAGATCGGTTTTGAACAGCTTCGCTTTGATGAGAAAGACCGTATTGTTGAGCTGTTACAACAGCGTAAAACGCGCTGGCAGTCACGTATTTCCGGTTCTGGACATAGCTATGCAATGCAAACGGCTTCACGCCAGCATAGTGCATTGGCTTTGCGTGATTATCATAATACCGGTCTTGGCGCATTAAACTGGCTGATCGAACTGGTGTCTAAGATCGAAAAAGATCCGGCTGAATATGATCTGCTGATTGATGAGTTAAAACGAATTCATCGCGTCTTGTTGCAAGCGCCGAAGCAGTTCCTGTTAGTCTGTGAAGAACCACAATCTGAGCATCTGATTGAAGAAATCCAGAATGTCTGGGACAAGCTTGCGGTGGATTCTGCACCGGTTGCACTGACTCAAGTCGAAAAAGTAACCCATGATCAGCACGAAGCCTGGTTGATTCAAGCCAATGTCCAGTTCTGTGCGGCTGCTTATCCGGCAGTTGAAGTCTCACATCCTGATGCTGCTGCATTGATGGTACTGGCTGGATATTTGCGTAATGGCTTCCTGCACAGCGCCATTCGTGAAAAAGGCGGTGCCTATGGTGGCGGTGCGAGCTATGACGGCAATGCTTGTTCATTCCGTTTCTACAGCTATCGTGACCCACGTCTGGCAGAAACTTTCCAGGATTTTGATGCCAGTATCCAGTGGTTACTCAATGCACCACAACAGCCGCATCAACTGGAAGAAGCCATTCTGGGTCTGATTGCCAGTATGGATAAACCGGGTTCACCAGCAGGCGAAGCCATTACTGCATGTTATGCCTATCTGCATCAACGTACACCAGCGTTCCGTAAAAAATTACGTGAACGTTTATTGAATGTCACATTGGATGATTTGCAGCGTGTTGCACAGACCTATCTGGTCGAGCAGCAGGCGACGAAAGCAGTTGTGGCACCAGTGGCAAAACGTGAAATGCTGGAGCAGCTTGGTTTTGTAATTCAACAAGTTCTATAAATAAAAAGAAGAGGATAAGGGATGGCGCTTAATTTGTTTAAGCGCTCAACTCTGCAGCTGAGCGTATTGCTGGGCTGTGCAGTTGGGACGCAAGTGAATGCGGAAGAAATAGTAGTTAACAGCCCCATGCCGGCAACGGCCGAAGCCTGTGCCGCACTGGAAAGTAGTGCAGAGCGTCTGGCTTGCTATGATGCTTTATTTAAAATTCCGGTCACTGAGAAGCCTGCAATCGTTTCTGAACGTCGTGCAGCAGCAGAAATTGCGCCTGAGCCCGACAATTTAAAAGCGAAAATTGGTCAAACCGTTTCCAATATTTATGCTTCTGAAGGATCAAAGCTGACGCCGAATCTGTCTTTGCTGGATAGCCGCTGGGAACTCTCTCCGGAAAGTAAATTAGGCACTTGGAACATCCGTTCTTATCAGCCAGTGTATTTGATGCCAGGTTTTTGGACATCAAAGAAAAATGAATTCCCTCAAAGTGAAAATCCGGAAAATACGGTGAAGGAAGATCAAAATCTCACCTCAACCGAAGCAAAGTTTCAGTTGTCTTTAAAGACCAAGGCAGTTGAAAATATCTTGGGCGATAATGGTGATCTCTGGCTTGGTTATACTCAGTCTTCGCGTTGGCAGGTATATAACTCGGAAGAATCACGTCCGTTTCGTGAAACCAACTATGAACCTGAAGCAAGTTTAGTTTTTCGAACCAACTATGATCTTTTGGGTCTGAACTGGCGCATGTTGGGACTGACTATCAATCATCAGTCCAATGGTCGTTCTGATCCGTTATCACGTAGCTGGAACCGGGTGATGCTGAATCTTGGTTTTGAAAAAGACAATTTTGCCTTGATGGTTCGTCCTTGGTATCGCTTTGAAGAGAAGCGAGAAGATGATAACAATCCCGAAATCAAAAACTACATTGGCCGTGGAGACATGACCGCATTTTATCGTTATAAGGAGCATGATTTTTCATTGATGCTGCGACATACCTTAAAAGGTGGAGATGAAAACCGTGGAGCCGTACAGATCGACTGGTCATTCCCGATCAGTGGGCGTTTGCGTGGTCAATTCCAACTATTTGATGGTTACGGAGAAAGCCTGATTGATTATAATCACCGTGCCACTTATGTCGGTTTAGGTGTTTCCTTGATGAACTGGTTCTAGGATTCCAACTTTAAACATTTTGGAATGAAAATAAAAAACCATGCTGCGGCATGGTTTTTTATAGGTGGATTAGCCAATCTGGATTTCTGCAGGCGGATGTTTGAGACGACTCTTTTTTGGAGTGGCAATAAAATAAGCAAGTGTCAGTGGCCCTAGACGACCTGCGAACATTAACAACATCAGAATGATCAAACTGGCCGGTTGTAAGTCTTCAGTGACACCTCGGGACAAACCGACGGTACAAGCTGCAGACACAGCTTCAAACAACAGATCCAGAAAATCCTGCTCAGGTTCCAGAATTAATAAGCTCATAAAACCCATCATGATCAGCGCTGCAGTAATACACAAAACGGCCAAGGCTTTAAAGGTGGTTTTTTCAGGAATAGAGTGATTAAACAGCCGGATTTCATCTTCGCGTCTTAAAAAACTGATTACGCTGATCACCACAATAATAAAGGTACCGACTTTAATGCCGCCCGCCGTACTTAAGGAACCTCCACCAATAAACATCAGAAATATGGTAACTAAAGTGGATGCATCACTCATTTGTTCCATCGGCAAGCTATTAAAACCCGAAGAGCGGGGAACGGTGGCATGGAACCAGGCATTCACGGCCTGATCGCCTAAACTCATCAGGCCCAAAGTTTGCGGATTGGAAGCCTCTAATAGCCAAAGTACGATAAAAGCACTGAGGTTCAGACCCAGAATCGTTGAGAGGATTAGCTTGCTGTTGGTACTCAACTTACGCCAGCGTTTATGTTCTTTGACATCCATTAGCACCAGAAAACCGATACCACCAATGATATAGAGCATACTGATGGTAAAGGTAATCAGATACTGCCCTGAAAAGCTCATCAAGCTGTTTGGAAAAAGCGAAAATCCACCATTATTAAAAGCGGAGACGCTATAAAAAGCTGCATAAAATAGTGCATCGCTAAACTGATATTCTTTGAGCCAAGCCAAAGTCAGAATCAGCGTACCGATTGCTTCAAAGAATAGAGAATATAAAAACACGGCTTTAATGGTAAAACTGACTTTCTTCAGACTGGTTTGTCCGATGGACTCCTGTGCCATGACTTGTTGTTTTAGCCCCAGTTGCGGTGCCAGACTCATCACTGCCAGAATGGCAAAGGTCATAAAACCCAAGCCGCCGAATTGCAACAAAAACATAATCACGATTTGGCCGAATACGGTATAGGCATCACCGACATTTACCACCGATAGCCCGGTAATGGTCACAGCAGAAGTTGCTGTAAATATCGCCTCCAGCCAGCTGATTTCTCCATGATGGGCGATAGGCAGCATCAGAAGTAATGAGCCAATCAGAATTAATCCGAGAAAACCCAAAGCCAGTAAGCTCGGAGGACTGAGGTTAATCGTCCTGTGTTGCTTTAAATCATAACTTTTCATAGGTGTTTAAAATATTTAGCAAGACGGCGCAAAGGTTCCAGCAATCCTTCAACCAGTAAAATATCGCCTTCCTGAAGAATCTGATTGGTATCTACGTGATATTGCAATGTAGATCCGCGTTTATGTAATAAGGTGGTGATTTCAGGCGCATGCTTCATCAACTGATTCAGTGGCGTACCATGATGATCTGCATGAATTTCAATTTTGACAATGTAATGATCATCTTCAAGCGCCATATAGCGACTAACCATCGGATAGCTTAATGATTGTGCCACCCGAACGCCCATATCTTCTTCAGGATGAATAATTTTTTCGACATTGAGATGGGTCAGAATCATGTGGTGGGATTTGGATTTAGCTTTTACCCAGATTTTCTTCACGCCCATATTTTTTAAATGCAATACACACAGAATGCTGGCTTCAATATCTTCTCCAATCGCAACGACAACGGCATCACAGCGCTGAATATTCAACTCGTCGAGTACATGTTCATCGGTTGCATCGGCAATTACGGCATGGGTCAGTTGATCGGAAATATTTTCGACATATTTTTTATTCAGATCGATCCCGATCACTTCATGCTTCAGACTGATGAGCTGTGTGGCCACGGTCGCACCAAAACTGCCAAGCCCGATGACTGCAAATAATGCCATGGATTGTCCTTCGTTATCTTTATGTCATTCGTTATATTCGCTATGGTAATGAGAAGGCGATTCTTCAGCTATAGTTTTTAGGTAAAAATAGTACAAATCTTTGAAGTATTTACGCTTCTTTCATCTGAAGTACAGATTGAAAATTTGGACAATCAGACATAACCTGACGATGTGTATATAAGGTTCCATAGGTGTTTTGGATGATGTATTTGAATTCATGATGATCATCCTTCATGATATTGAGTGTGGCTTGGCGTTTAAGTTGAGGATAAGTTTTTAAATTATCGATTGAGGCACAAGAAAAGCTTTTTACAAAAGCTGAAATTTTAGGATCTAATTTCACTTCTTTATAATGATCTAGAAAAATATAAACAACAAATTTGGGATACTGGTTGAGTATTTCTGAATGTGCCTCTATACCAGCGATGTTGCTGAGGTTATTTGCGGTTGCATTACTGGGAATATTTTTCATACTTGTTCGAACGCGATCTTCTTCTTGATTTAATTTGTATGCTGGATAGCCGTATAAATAGACAAATAAAGTGGTGAGCAAAATAATAATAAAAGTGATATTCATATCTTAAGGTTCTATTTTTGTAATTATTTTTAATTTTAACAAGATTGGAAATTAATGGATAATTGGTGTTTTCATTCATGATACATTTTTAAATCTGCCTAGAATATCATCCTAAAAAAACCGCCTCGAAAGGCGGTTTATGTTTGAGAGAATTACTTCAAGAAACGTTGATAACCCAGATTATTGGTAATTTCCTGATATGGATAGGTAATGGTTTCGAGAGTTTCGATCAAACCGTCCGGATTTTGTTGTGCATCGGTCGCTTCAAGACCCACCAGAACACGTCCTTCAGCAGCGCCGTGGTTACGGTAGTGGAACAGGGTAATGTTATGGGTCGGGCCCAGACGTTCCAGGAACATCAGTAAAGCGCCAGGACGCTCCGGGAATTCCACTCGGAACAGGCGTTCATTTTCAATATCGGCATGACCACCGATCAGGTAACGGATATGCAGTTTGGCCACTTCGTCATCAGACAGATCATCAACGTCATACTGGAACTTTAAGGTTTCATAAATTTCCTGACGTTCTTTCTCGCCATTTTTCAGACTAATACCGACAAAGACCTGTGCCGCAGAAGCATCGCTGGCACGATAGTTAAATTCAGTAATATTACGACCTTGCAAAGCACGACAGAAGCTCAGGAATGAACCTTTCTGTTCTGGAATGGTCACGGCAAAAATCGCTTCTTTGCGTTCACCCAGTTCGGTACGTTCAGCGATATAACGTAAACGGTCGAAGTTCATATTGGCGCCGCAGACAATCGACACCATGTTCTTCCCTTCGATGCCATGTTCAGCCACGTATTTTTTAATACCTGCCAGAGCCATTGCACCAGATGGTTCTACAATGCTACGGCATTCGTCATAAGTGTCTTTAATCGCTGCACAGACTTCATCCGTATTCACCAGCACCACATTCGGTTCCACGATTGGGCCAGAATTGTCCGATTTTTGCAGACGAATCACATCAAATGGTTTTTCACCAATTTGGGCTACAGCTGTACCATCAGCAAACAAGCCCACAGATGGGAGAATCACACGTTCATTTGCTTCTAAAGCAGCTTTTAAACAGGCAGATTCGTCGTATTCCACTGGAATGACTTTAACGTGGGGTGCGACATCACCTAAATACGCTGCAACACCTGCGATCAGGCCACCACCGCCAACTGCGACAAACACGTAATCCACATCGCGCCATTGGCGAAGAATTTCATTGGCAATGGTGCCTTGGCCAGCAATCACCAGTTCATCATCATAAGGCGGAATGAAAGTCATCCCATCTTCCTGGGCACGTTGAATCGCATATTTATTGGCAACATCAAATGAATCACCATGCAAAACCACTTCGCCACCCAGACGTTTAACCGCCTGTACCTTGATATCAGGTGTGGTTTTAGGCATCACAATAATCGCGCGAATACCCAGCTTTTTCCCTGAGAGTGCCACGCCCTGTGCATGGTTGCCCGCTGAAGCAGTAATAACGCCACGTTCCATTTGTGATTTCGGTAGTTGACTAATACGGTTATAGGCACCGCGTAGTTTGAATGAAAAAACCGGTTGTAAATCTTCACGTTTAAAGCGGATGTTATTATTGAGTCGTTCGCTAATTCGTGGCGCTGCTTCGAGTGGAGTTTCGATTGCAACATCGTAGACCGTTGCTTGTAAAATTTGTCGAACCAAACGAGACAGCATGTTAATTTTCCATCTAACAGTTTAAAATAGGGGCTTATTGTAACAAACCACACGGCTTTGCGGTTTAAAAAAGCTGCAAAAGTCCAAAATAGTTGAGTGAAGCCATGAGTCTATATGCAACCCAAGATGAGAAAAAACAAGCAGCAGCCAAAGCCGCTTTAAAACACTTGCCAAAAGGGGGCATTTTAGGCGTAGGTACAGGCAGTACTGTAAACTTTTTAATTGACTTATTACCTGAGCTGCAATTGGAAGCTGCGGTAGCCAGTTCAGAAGCAACTGCACAGCGCTTGAAAAAACTCGGCATTGAAGTGGTGGATATGAACTCTGTTAGTGGTCTGGATGCTTATGTTGATGGTGCGGACGAAATTGATCGTCATATGCATATGATCAAAGGTGGCGGCGCAGCGCTGACACGCGAAAAGATTGTCGCGTCGATTGCAAAAAAATTCGTGTGTATCGTGGATGATTCAAAATGGGTTGGACAATTGGGTCGTGAGTTTCCGCTTCCTGTAGAAGTGATTCCAATGGCACGTTCTGCGGTTGCGCGTAAAATTGTATCTTTGGGTGGCGATCCTGCTTATCGTGAAGGTGTGGTAACTGACAACGGTAACGTGATTCTAGACGTGTACAACCTGAATATTCTAAATGCGCTTGAACTGGAAAAAACCTTAAACGATATTCCGGGCGTGGTGTGTAACGGGATCTTTGCGATTAATAAAGCAGATATCGCCATTGTCGCGACGGATAACGGAATTGAAGAGCGTACTGCGGTTTAATTAAACTTTCTAGAAAAAATCCCTCTAAATCTCCCTGAGCGAAGTTTTAAAACACTGCTTTAAAAACAAGTGCAAGAAGGGAGACTTTTAAAAGCCCCTCTTTGAAAAAAAGGGGTTTGGGGAGATTAAAAAAAACTATAATGACCTTATCCGACCTACCCGAAATTCAAATCACCCGAAATGTCCGTTCAACACGGTTACGTTTGCGTGTCGATGCGACCCAGATTCGTCTGACAGCACCGGTTTTTTGCAGCAAAAAACAGATACAGCATTTTATCGAACAATCTGAAAGCTGGCTGATTAAAACCTGGCAATCCCAGCAGGAAAAAATCGAAAATATTGACCGGACGCTACCGAGTGAGCTGCGGTTATTCAATCTAAAAGCAGCAGTAAAAATTTCTTATCACAGCCAGAAAAACAACTTTATTTTTGATTATGAAGATCTACAGCTTTGGATCAGTGACCGACATCCTGAAGAATATTTAAAAACTTTCGTGATTGCCTACGCAAAAGAACAGCTTCCTTCATATTTAAATCTTGTCTCACAGCAATGTCGGTTGCCTTTTAAAAACTGCAGTATTCGACAACCTAAAACCCGTTGGGGCAGTTGTTCTGCCAAGCATGACATTATGTTGAACAGCGCGCTGGTATTATTTCCTGAAGAGGTCACGCATTATGTCGCTGTCCATGAACTGGTACACACAAAGCATTTTGATCATAGTCCACGCTTTTGGGCAGAAGTTGCTAAGTATGATCAGCATTTCCAGCAGCATCGTATAACGCTGAAAAATACGCCGTTGCCATATTGGTGGGGTGCCTAAAACCATAATTAATAAGTCCATATAACTCTATTGAAATAGCCTAAGCAAATTAAAAGTTTCATGATCAAAATCGGACTTATCCTACTGATCAATTAAAAAACCAGCAAACCCCAGTGAAATGGTTTAGAAAACCTCAACTTCCTGTCATACTAGGCTGTATAAAGGAAACATTTATTTGAGGTAATCATCGTGATTTCAGTGGGTATTGTGGGTGGTACGGGTTATACAGGCGTTGAACTTTTGCGTCTTTTGCTACGACATCCAGATGTAAATGTAACAGCACTGACATCACGTACTGAAGCAGGTCGTCGTGTAGATGACATGTTCCCAAGCTTGCGCGGGCATACCAATCTTAAATTTTCTGATTTGAGTCTGGGTTTATTAAAATCATGCGATGTGGTGTTCTTTGCAACGCCGCATGGTGTCGCAATGAAACATGCCGAAGAGCTGGTTGCTGCAAATACCAAAGTGATCGACTTGGCGGCAGATTTTCGTTTACAAGATCTTGAACAGTTTGAAAAATGGTATGGCATGCAACATGCATGTCCAGAACTGTTAAAAGATTCTGTTTATGGTTTATCTGAGCTAAATCGTGAAGAAATTAAAAAGGCCAGTGTGATCGGGAATCCGGGGTGTTATCCAACTACAGTTCAGTTGGGTCTGGCGCCAGTCTTAAAAGCGGCTGAAGCATTGGTGAAACCTGAAAGCATTATTATCGATGCCAAATCTGGTGTATCAGGTGCAGGTCGTAAAGCCAGTCTGGGCATGATTTATTCTGAAAATTCCGATAATTTTAAGGCCTATGGTGTAGCGGGTCATCGTCATCACCCTGAAATTGTCAAAGCATTGGAAAAAATTTCAGGTCAAAAAAATGTGTTTGATCATATTTTATTTGTACCGCATTTGGTGCCGATGATTCGTGGTATGTTGTCGACCATCTATATCGATTTAACTGAAGCAGGGCAAACCGCAGATTTACAAGCGCTATATGAGCAGTTCTATGCCAATGAAGCATTTGTCGATGTCATGCCGGCAGGCAGTTCACCCGAAACCCGTTCAGTGCGTGGAGCGAATCAGTTGCGTATTGCCTTGTATAAGCCACAGCCAACGAAACTGGTGATCCTGGTTGTACAAGACAATCTGGTAAAAGGCGCAGCAGGTCAGGCTGTGCAAAACATGAACCTGATGTTTGGTTTTGCTGAAGATGCTGGCTTAAATAATATTGGTTTATTACCATAAAAAACGTATTAGAACTTCACACACATTTAGATTTGCATTTAAATGTGTGTCTTGATTAAAGCAAACAAGAGATCAAAATGCCGAATAACGAGTCAAATACGACGCTTCCTCAGGAACCCGGTACTAAGAAACCATTCATGAAAGGCAATACGCCCTTAGCCATTGGTGCGGCTGTATTGATCTTAAGCAGTGGCGTACTCGGATATACCGTAGGACATCGTCAGGGTTTGACTGCGGCGGGTTATGATGCAGATGCAGAGCAACTGGTGGATGTGGTACAGACTCAGAAAGCCAGTCTGGAAACACTGAACAAGACACTGAATACTGCGGTTCAGGAGCGTGATCTGGCGGTTAGCAATGCCAATGATCTGTATCTGGCCATGACCAAGGCACGTGATGAACAGGTGCAGGCCGAAAGTGTGGGAACCATTTATCGCGAAATTTTGCGTCAGCGTGGTGGTTTGGCATTGGCGGTTCAAAACCTGTCGATTAAACCTTTGCCGGAAAATGCCTTTGAATATCAGATTGATCTGGTTCAGGTCAGTCCAGGCAAAAGTCGTGCCTCAGGTAGTGTGGAACTGCGCCTGATTAAAGGGACTGAAATTCTGGTGGTACCACTGGAAGATAAAAACTTTAATTTTGAAAATTATGAGCGACTCACTGGCCGCTGGACCATGCCGAAAGGCTTTAAACCAGAATTTATTGAAGTGCGTCTCACCGGTGCCAAGCCTGTGATTCGTCGTTTTAGTTGGGAACAGGGCAAAGCAGTCGAAAATCAGTCTGCCACCTTGTCAGAAATTCCGAAAACCGAAGCAAATGCAAATTAAGTGTGAAATATAAATCTTATGCCAAGCAATAAACGTCAAATGTGTTTAAGTGATATTAAAAATTCTTTTAATGAGTCTGGAATCGTTGATTGGCATATCAGCCCACGTTTAGCAAATGAACCCTCTGAAGACGGTGATTCTGACCTAGCTGTACAGACTGCACCGCCAGAACTGAAACGTCCACCGTTGTATGCCGTTGTTTTATTAAATGACGACTATACGCCGATGGAGTTTGTAATTGAAATTTTACAACAATACTTTGCAATGAATCTTGACCAAGCTACACAAGTAATGCTAACTGTACATTATGAAGGAAAGGGTGTAGCTGGGGTCTATCCTCGAGACATTGCGGAGACCAAAGCGAACCAAGTCAATAATTATGCTCGATCACAAGGTCATCCGTTACTTTGCCAAATAGAGCCTAAAGATTAAGGGGGTTACATGCTCAGTCGTCAATTAGAAGTATCACTACGTTTGGCTGTCAGCATGGCTCGTCAAAAGAGACATGAGTTCCTGACCGTAGAACATTTATTGTTAGCCTTGCTTGACAACGATTCCGCCGTAAATGCGCTTAAAGCATGTGGTGCGGACATCATCGTGTTGCGTAAGGAATTAGAAGAGTACGTAGAACAACATACCCCTAAACTTGGTGAAAATAGTGATCAGGCACCACACCCGACAGAAAGCTTCGACCGGATCTTGCAACGCGCGATTTTTCACGTGCAGTCAAGCGGCGGCGATCGTACTGTAGAAGGTGCTGATATTCTGGTTGCCATGTATTCTGAGCGTGACTCATTTGCAGTCTATCTGCTGAAACGTCATCAAATTAACCGTCTGACCCTGACTCAGTACCTGTCTCATGGTACCCGTAAAGAAGATGTACAGTCTGAAGAAGAAATCGAAGATCTAGATGGCGAATCAGCATCTTCAGCAAGTTCAGGTCCACTTGAACTTTATACCACTAACCTGAATGTTGAAGCACAAAAAGGTAAGACCGATCCACTGATTGGTCGTGAAAAAGAAATCGAGCGTGCCGCGCAAATTCTTTGCCGCCGTCGTAAAAATAACCCACTCCTTGTCGGTGATCCAGGTGTCGGTAAAACCTCGATTGCTGAAGGGCTGGCTTGGTTAATTGTCAATGGTAAAGCGCCAAAACCACTGGAAAATGCTGAAATTTTCAGTCTGGACATTGGTGCTTTGGTGGCAGGAACCAAATACCGTGGCGACTTTGAAAAACGCTTGAAACAGCTTTTAAATGCGTTGAAAAAGAAACCTGAAGCAGTGCTGTTTATTGATGAAATTCACATGATTATTGGTGCAGGCTCGAGTATGGGCAGTACCATGGATGCATCGAATCTGATCAAACCGGCGCTGGCAAATGGTTCTTTACGCTGCATCGGGTCAACCACATTCCAGGAATACCGTCAGGTCTTTGAGAAAGATCATGCTTTATCGCGTCGTTTCCAGAAAATTGATGTGAATGAGCCATCTATTTCTGAAACTATTGATATCCTACGTGGTCTGAAATCGAAGTTTGAAGATTTCCATCATGTGGAATATGAAGATCAAGCCTTAGTGTCTGCGGTAGAACTTTCTGCGAAATTTATCAACGACCGTTTCTTGCCAGATAAGGCGATTGATGTCATTGATGAAGCCGGTGCTCAGCGCCGTCTCAAAGCAGAACAAGATGACAGTTTAATCACCGTAGAAAATATTGAAGACATCGTTTCTAAAATTGCGCGTATTCCTCCGAAAACTGTCTCTAAAGATGACAAGAGTGTGCTGGAAAATCTTGAGCGTGATTTAAAACGTGTGGTCTTTGGTCAGGATGAAGCGATTGAGGCCTTGGCTTCTGCAATTAAACTGTCACGTGCCGGTTTGAAGTCTCCAGATAAGCCTGTAGGTAGTTTTGTCTTTGCGGGTCCTACAGGTGTTGGTAAAACCGAAGTGACCAAGCAGCTCGCGAAACAGATGGGTGTGGAACTGGTTCGTTTTGATATGTCGGAATACATGGAACGTCATGCAGTGTCACGTTTGATCGGTGCACCTCCGGGCTATGTCGGTTTTGATCAGGGTGGCTTGCTCACCGATGCGATTCACAAAAATCCGCATTGTGTGCTGTTGCTAGACGAGATCGAAAAAGCGCATCCAGATGTGTTTAACCTCTTATTGCAGATTATGGATCATGGTTCATTGACTGATAATAACGGGCGTAAATCTGATTTCCGTAACGTGGTCTTGGTACTCACCACCAATATTGGTGCTGAAAGTATTTCGCGTGTCAGCATTGGCTTTATGGAACAGGACAATAGCAACGACAATCAGGAAGCGATGAAGAAAGTCTTCTCGCCGGAATTCCGTAACCGTCTTGACGGCGTGATTCAGTTCAAGGCATTGCCAAGCAGCATTATAGAAAATGTCGTGGATAAATTCCTAACTGAACTTCAAGCACAACTGGATGACAAAAAAGTCATGTTGGAAGTGGATCAGAGTGCACGTGAATGGATGTCAGAACATGGCTATGACCGTTTAATGGGCGCACGTCCAATGCAACGTCTGATTCAGGAACACCTGAAAAAACCGCTGGCTGAGATGATCCTGTTTGGTGAACTGGCTGAAAATGGCGGCAATGTTGCAGTATCGGTGAAAAAAGAAAATGGTAAAGCGGTTGGCTTAAAACTTGAGGTTTTTGAAGATCAGACTGCTGAACCAGCCTAATTAAAAAGAAGGATCAAACCCGTGCTTGCACGGGTTTTTTCATGCACTCATATTTTAAATTATCAAATTTATATCATTTAAAAGATAAATTATGGATATTCAAGTTACCAAGCTGTTCACGACATTTTTACTGTTTTTAGTCACGGCATTGATGGAAATTTTAGGCTGTTATTTTCCCTACCTGATTTTAAATCAGGGGAGAAGCCACTGGTTATGGATTCCGACAGCTCTGGCTTTGGCGGCTTTTGTCTGGCTATTAACTTTACATCCAGCTGCTTCAGGACGGATTTACGCCGCTTATGGCGGTATCTATATTTTTTCTGCACTCATTTGGTTGCGCTTCGTTGATCAAGTCACGCTGTCACGTTGGGATTTGCTTGGTGGCATAGTGGTAATACTGGGCGCGTTGATTATTATTTTGCAGCCGCAGGGTCTGGTGCGTTAGCAGGATATAACAGCAAACCTCATCAAAAAAGGTAGCCATAGCTACCTTTTGTTTTCTCGATTTTTGAATCCTGAATCGAAATAAATGTTTTATGGGTTTAGATTATTTTAATTTGCAATCTTTCTGGGAAATATCAGTTTTATAAGTTTGTGTTTGCGAACTCAGACTAGGGCGTGTCATCAATTAAGC
>NZ_MJIQ01000040.1:0-26102 GCF_001878775.1 Acinetobacter sp. AR2-3 | reverse complement strand
CTTCGACTTCTTCCTGGAAGAAGGCCCCATCAATCATGGTGGCAGTAGTGCCCGGGTTATAAATGGCAATCAGGTTGAGTGCCTGAACCACATCCGGACAGTTATGGCAGCTTAAGGATACAAATACATCGAAATTAGATTGAACACCTAGGCTCTTGATATTCGCCAGAACTTCATCAGAGACTTTCGGTGCATAACCTGAGGTTTGCAGCAATGCCAGAATCAGCGAAGTGAACTCATGGCCCATTGGCAAGCCTGCAAAGAATACACATGGTTCCTCACCAGCTTTTGCAATCCCGAAACTTGGCGCACGTGCATTGGTCCCGTCAAAGCGTGCAGTGACCAGGTCAGACAGTGCAGCCACTTCGGACACCAGTTCCTGGATTTTGGCTGATTTGTCAGAGCCATCCAAAGTCGCCACCAGTTCAATCGGGCCTTCTAGGCGTTCTAATAAGGTTTTAAGTTGGGCTGAAGTATTTTGATCTAACATTGCTAACGTCTCCAAAGGAGTAAATGTTTATTTGATAACAGGATATTAAATGAATTGAATAAATAGGTAAAACAGTTTGTTTTTATTTTATTGATCGGTATTTTAGATTATTAATCCAGTTATAGACTTTATGCTGCCTTGTTTTTATTTTTGGGCTATATAGAGCAAGTTGAATAGGTTGTCTTAAAAATAGCGTTGAAATTCCATCAAAAAATGCTCCCTATTCAGGTAATGCCAGGCCAGTCAGTTAAGCAATTGACTGGCATTTTTTTTAAATTCAAGATTATATTTGATAGGTAGCAAAGTCATCCGCAACTGTTTGAGGCAGGACTACATTAAAAAATGATTGTTTTTGCGACAAATTTACTAAGGGATAGTGGCTGACGAGTTTTGCGGATGACAAATGCTTTTGGTTACTTTGGGCGAAACCAAAGTAACAAGTGATATTGCAAGTATTTGATTTAAAAAGTTAAGAATCTTTCATAAACGACTGAAAAGCTAAAGAGTCTATTTCTAAATTCCTTAACTGATCAGCATTACCCTATTCAGGAGCATTTTGGGAAATTAATGAATCCGCTGTTCGATACGCAGAGAACGACCCTTGATTGAGTTGGCCAAAAAAAACAAGATTAGACTGAGCAGTGCCGATAAAATGGCAACACTAATAATGACCAGATTAGTGATCTGGCTCAACTGATCCGCCTGTTGCACCTGCGTATTTACACTCTTGGCGACCGGTGTCATCGCTTGACCATAGACTTGTTGCTGCATGGTCCAGATTTGTCCAGGCTTGAAACCATATTGTTCAAATTTAGGATCCTGTTTTTCTGCCTCAACCAATTTTAAAACATAGGGTTTTGCGGCAGATAAATCTTGCGGCTTATGCAGCAATGCCGTTTGCGCCAATAAATAAGACTTTACTGGTGCAGCAATCTCTGAATCGGCCAGATAACGGGCGATTTCACTGTCATTGATATTGCTGTCGTAATACACCACTTGCTGATAAGCATCATCCCGATCATTACGTAGATCATGCTGCCAGTAAGTCAATCCTGACCAGATCACGATAAAAGCAATCAGCCAGGCGACAAATTTCAGCACAAAAGACTGAAAGCGAACATAAAAGAAACGCAACTTTTTCAGTAAGCCAATCACAAAAAATGCACCGATGAAAGAGGCAAAAATTTTAATAATCAGCCAGCCAAACCAGCTCAGCAAACTAAAAAAATAATCCGGACTATCACCAATGCTGGCCAGTGTGGCATCTACACTGACCGGCAAATGCAACTGCTGTACTTGAGTACTCAGGCCAAAAAAGCCATAGACCAGTTCCTGCTGGAAAAATAGGCTGATCAATGAGGCTATAAATACGGTAGAAGTAGTCAAACCCAATAGCATCAAATTGCGTTGACGTTTCTTGAGTGCAACTACCCCCTGCTTGATGTCCTGAGGCTTAACGGCGTATTCATCTAAGGGCGGCAATCTCTACTCCTTCTTACAGATTTTGGCCTTACCTGATTTAGTTGGGCTTGGATCCACTGGTACTTGATTCAATCACCAAATGATTCAGATTATCCTGCAAAGCTTTCAAACGCACGGTTGCTTCTGTGCGTTTTTGTACACCTTCTTTCTGAATCTGAATCACATCATTTACAGTTTTAATGAGGGTGTTTTGCACATGTTCAAGCGTTTCAATGTCAATCACCGAGCGTTGATTGGCTTTAGCCGTATCAACCGAGTTCTGATGTAACAGGTCAGCATTACGGCGCAGCAGCTCGTTGGTGGCATCATCAATAGTATTGGCCAGCTGTACACTGTTCTTCTGTTCATTCAACGAAATCGCCAGACTGATCTGGTTTTTCCACGCCGGTAAAGTAATGTTTTTGATCGCATAGAACTTGTCGACCAACATCAGGTTATTCGACTGGATAATCCGGATCATTGGCAAGGTCTGCATCGCAGATTGCTGCAATACCTGTAAATCACTGACACGTTTTTCCAGATTATTGGCCAGATGGTTCAGGTCATAAATTTTCTGGGTGGTGCTCTGATCTTGCGGCAAGGCGGTTAAAGTGGAAATTTCCTGCTGCAGCTCCTGTTCGCGTAAACGGCCTGCGGCGATATGTACCCCGAGCTGTTTATATTCATCCTGTACCCCGTCAAACATTTTATCCAGGGTATCAACACGTGCTTTCAAACCGGATTGCGAGGTTTCAATCTCTTTCACCAGTACATCTAGCTGCTCTTTAGTGGTATTGAAATGCGCATCAAAGTTATCTTTCGCACCTTTGAATTTGCTAATGATATTGCCAAAAAAACCCGAACTTTTCTTTTTATTGAGAATACTGCTGGTATTCAGCTGCTGAGCCACCTGTACCACCTGATTCAGCTTCTGTCCTGTCGCATCCAGATCTCTATTTTGCACCAGATTCAGCAATTCATCGGTATAGGTCGAAGTTTTGGTCGCAATATTTTTACCATACTCAGCCACGCTGTTATGACTCATGTTCTGCAACTCTTTACGTGCAGCCAGCACCTCCTGAAAGTCAGCAGGCTGCAAGCCCAGTTCTTTCAGGTCCATTTGCTGGAATTTTTGTTCGACCAGTTCATTCGAGCTTTCAACAGGTAAATTTACTAAATCAGACTTGGTCATAGTTCACCTTATATTGTTATGTTTTCGAGGGCTTCTCGAGGGATTTTTTTAACGTTTTAATCAGACTCTCACGGCTATTATCAAGTTTTTCCAGATCACTTGTCGAGTGTTTCGTCTGGCTTTGTTTGACATGATATTGCCAAGCCGGAATCAAGACCTGCTGTGCTTCCTTAAAGCGATCCAGCAGGCTAAAGGAAAGCTGCTGCGAAAGCTGCATCTGGGTAATGGCGATGTCATTACTGCTTTGTAAGGTACGTAAGGTATTAATTTTCTTGGAGAGGCGTTCTGAAAAATTATCCAGTGGATGCTGGTTTTTGACGAATAGCGGATATTCAGATAAAAACTCATCTGCAGCGACAATGTGCTTGGCCATCTGTTCGCGCAACCCCAACAGCTGCTGAAAACGCGACTGGGATTTCTGGATTTCAATCTGTAATTTACGGCTTAAGTGATCGGCCTGATCCAGCAAACGGTCCAGCCGTTGATAATATTCTACCTGACTTGAGCCATAATCCAGATCAATACCAAGCCATTTCTGCAGGGCATTAAATTTACGTTTTTTCAGATATTTTTTAGATTCTGCCAGCGCCTGAATCAATTGCTCAATGGTCTGGCTTAACTGTTGGGTCAAGTGCGGATCGACCCCATTCAGCAGAACCGACTGTGCCTGAATCAAAGCATCTGCATAATGATTCAGCCCATATTGATTATCCAGTACAGGCACAAGCTCATTACGCTTAATCGCCAGAATTTCCTCACGATCAAGCATCATGTCAGTCAAGGCAGGTAGAGCTTCAAAGCGCGACATGGTTGAGGCGATATCCTTTAAAAAAGTGAAACAAAGAAGTCTAGAACATCTTCGAATGTAGCAAAAAAACAGACCGCGTTGTGTATATTTATCCAGAAATTCGTTACATCACTTTAACTAAATCCATGTTTTATCTTTATTTTAATTATGATTTTGGCAATACGATTCAATTGCAGAGATAAATGACTACATTGCATTTTGAGAATTATTTAACTTTAAGCATTTAGAACTTTAAAATGTATTCAATCTGATCTAAATGCTTACAACATCAGGTTTTACTTAAAATCCATATACAAAAAAAGCCATATTGCTATGGCTTTCAAGGATGATCCAACGCTGGCTTAAAGATAATCCCCTTCGCTCTCCGGCTGAAACAGCACTTTTTCAATGGTCACTTTCATGGTATTACCATCCGGTTGTGGCCATTCAATGGTTTGACCTTCTGCTAAGCCCAAAATGGCTGCACCTATCGGTGCGATGACATTGACCTGCCCCTTTTCACCTTTAAATTCGTGTGGGTAAACTAATGTCACCTCAACAGCTTCCGTAGAAGGTGCAATGGTCAACAACACACGGGAATGCATGGTCACGATATTGCTTGCGATCGCTTGCGGCTCGACCACTTCGGCACGTGCCAATTCATCCTCTAAGCGGATCATGGTTTCGCTCAGCTTGCTCTGATTCTCCAGCATCGTTTCCAGACGATGTAAATCTTGCTCAGATAAAATAATGTTGGGTTTAGTCATCCTTATTACCTTGTTTAATGCATAAATGAAAAATTAATCAATCAACCGCCAGCAGCATTTTTAAATACAGGATTTACCCATATTCAAATGATACCGATCCATATAACGTTTAAATAAAAAGAATGATGTCATTCACGGCGCTTATATCAGCACCACCTTACAGTAACATGGGATTCACTCAAGCGCTTCATCTACCATGATCTTCAGCTCAATAACCTATTATTTTTAAAGTGTCAGGTTCTGAAAATAATTCCTGTAAATAATTTCAAGCAAAGCATGCAACGAATGCATTCATTCTTTTAAAGCATTTAAAAATACAAATAGTTGATAAAAGACTTTAAGCCAGATTGAGAAAAACTCAATATGATTTTATTGATGACTCAATCTCTTACGGCATGGAAATTGATCTATATAAGCCCGATCAAGTCTAAACATCTTTTACATCGTTATTTTTACAGCTATAAAAAAAGCTCCCGGTTGGGAGCTCCTTTCCGTTTATAAGCGATTATGCATAAACTGGGAATTTAGCACATACCGCTGCAACTTTCTCTTTCACCGCGTTGATAACAGCTTCATCGCCTTTCGCATCTAGGATGTCAGCGATCCAGCCTGCAAGTTCACGAACTTCAGCTTCACCGAAACCGCGAGTTGTTACT
Organism: Acinetobacter sp. AR2-3; assembly: GCF_001878775.1. Lineage (NCBI taxonomy): Bacteria > Pseudomonadati > Pseudomonadota > Gammaproteobacteria > Moraxellales > Moraxellaceae > Acinetobacter > Acinetobacter sp. AR2-3. The sequence goes on along the minus strand of NZ_MJIQ01000040.1, from coordinate 20,749 downwards.
GCAGGTGTACCGATACGGATACCTGAAGTGACGAACGGAGAGCGTGGATCGTTTGGTACAGAGTTTTTGTTCACAGTAATGTGAGCAGCACCTAACCAAGCATCAGCTTCTTTACCTGTAATGTCTTGTTTGATTAAAGACAACAAGAACAAGTGGTTTTCAGTACCGCCAGAAACTACGTCATAACCACGAGCGATCAATACTTCAGCCATTGCTTTCGCATTTACCACAACTTGTTGTTGGTAAGCTTTGTATTCAGGTGCCATTGCTTCTTTAAAGCAGATTGCTTTTGCAGCAATTGCGTGAACCAAAGGACCACCCTGGTTGCCTGGGAATACAGCCGATTGAAGTTTCTTCTCGATTTCTTCGTTTGCTTTCGCAAGAATAAGACCAGAACGTGGACCACGAAGTGTTTTGTGAGTCGTCGTCGTCGTAACGTCAGCAATTTGCACCGGGCTTGGGTAAACGCCAGCAGCAACTAAACCTGCAACGTGAGCCATATCAACAAACAGATAAGCGCCAACTTTGTCCGCGATTTCACGGAAACGCTGCCAGTCAACGATCTGGCTGTATGCAGAGAAACCAGCAACGATCATGCGTGGCTTATGCTCAAGCGCTAAACGCTCAACTTCTTCGTAATCGATCTCGCCAGTTTCAGGGTTTAAACCGTACTGAATCGCATTATATGTTTTACCAGAGAAGCTTACTTTTGCACCGTGAGTCAAGTGACCACCGTGAGCAAGGCTCATACCCAGAACTGTATCGCCCGGGTTCAGAAGCGCTAAGTAAACTGCTGAGTTTGCTTGTGAACCAGCATGTGGCTGAACGTTAGCATAATCAGCACCAAAGAGTTCTTTAGCACGGTCAATCGCCAATTGTTCGATAACGTCTACATACTCGCAACCGCCATAGTAGCGTTTACCTGGGTAGCCTTCCGCATATTTGTTAGTAAGTTTTGAACCTTGAGCTTCCATAACTGCTGGTGAGCAGTAGTTTTCAGAAGCGATTAGCTCAATATGAGCTTCTTGACGAGCATCTTCATTCGAGATTGCTTGAGCTAATTCTGGATCAAATTCAGCGATAGAGATATTGGCAAACATTAGCGAGGTCCTATTGATTTAGGGCTTTTAAGCCGTGCTAAGATTGGCGCGTATTGTAGCATGAAGTTTTAAATTTTCGATCATGAACTTTATTCAGTTTGCAATAAAAATGGCTCATATCTAAAAAAACATGAGCCATTCAGATAAAAATAAGTTATTGAATTGGCATTAGAGATTTTACATCTGAAATAATATTAGGAATATTCAGTGCATAGACGCTACCATGATCCCATTTAGTCGCATTTGACTCATCCGTAATATAACGTACTGAAGTTTGTTTCTGATTGGCGAGTGCAACCAAAACATCTGTTGCTGCTTTCGGAACGGTACTATCTGCTGAACCCTGATAAATAATCACTGGCGTAGAAACTTTAACAAGTAAAGGCTGAGAACCTTTTTCCAAGAAGCTCTTTACGACTGGAATACTCATAAAGTTAGTTTGAGTACGAGGATATCCTTCTAAAGTTCCGTTATTTTGAGCATACTGTCCCATTGCAGCACCAAATTTATTACCCAGTACATCATAGCAATCAGTTTCCGCATTCTTAGCGATCTGGTCAGTCGGTGTTTTAAAAATCTGGCTATATTGCAGATTTGGGTTTGGATTACGTAAACCGGCAGTAATCAATGCCGTGAACGTATCTAAAGACGCCAAAGTTTCAATCTTTTTACCCAGATCGGTTTCTTGTCCAGCTTGCGTCTCACCACCTGACAAAATCAGGCTAAAATTAGAAGCAGGTGCTAAAGCTACCGTACCTTTATAGGTCATCTTAGAAGCACGTGCTGCATATTGCGCAGCGCCTAAAGCTGCCTGGCCACCTTGAGAATGCCCTACTGCAACCCATTGATTGGACGCTTGTGAACCTAAATAATTTCGTGCAGCCACAACTGCATCAGTAATAGAATAAGCTTCACTTTTCAGATTCAAGAAAGGATGAAGTTCTTTTCCACTTGGCTCTCCTAAACCTTCATAGTCAGGTGCCACTACAATATAGCCAGCTTGGAGAAACCCGCCAATCATGGCTTTAATATAATCATTCAGCGCTTTTCGACTCGGCGCACACTGATCAGCTACACCGGTAGTTCCATGTGCCCATGCCACAATTGGCCAGCCTGTAGCTGGAGGCGTTCCCTCGGGTGTGAAAACTAATGCAGTAGCTTGTGTTTCCTTACCATTAATTCCTAACATCTTATAAGTCATGATCACACTTTCGTCAGCGATCCCGGAGAAATCCGTTTGAGTATAGGCTACAGGTGTTGCCACGACTGGATTATCGATATTATTTACTGGAACAGCAGGTTTGGACTCGTAAAAACGATCATTATCACTATCATCGTTACAAGCAGTTAAGGCTACACTTAATGTGAGAAGAGTACAGGTCAATACTTGACGTTTCATCGATCTTATCCTTATCTTATTTATTATCATCTCTAATGAGTTTTTCTGGTTTTATCTTTAACAAACGATAAAACCATATCTAATTTCCCAATTTATCTAAACAATATCAAGAAAAGAATGCGTTATTTTTTTGCTAAATTCGCACTGGTTTAGATTTATTATGAAATCAGCATGCAAACTTAAGAATAGAGAGGTTTCTGTCTCCAGAACTATACAAATAGTCGTCATACGTTAAAAAGCCGGTAATTAATACAGAAATAAAGCAATTCAATTGTCAGTTGCAAAATAATAATGTTAGATTTTACTCTCCTCTCTTTTTCAGGCACATTTCCGACATGCAGGCCATTATTCTTGATACCGAAACGCATACTTTAAATGGTCAACCCATCGAAATTGCTTATGCGCCTGTCGAAATTGTAGAACATAAAATAAGTCTGGATAAAAGTCGCCTGTTTGATCAGCTCTATACCTGTGACGAAGCCATTTCTTTTGCTGCCATGGCCGTGCATCATATTCTGGAATCGGATCTGGAAGGTCAGCCGCATTACAGTACCTTTCGCCTGCCTGATGAAACCATCTACATGATCGGCCATAATATTGATTATGATGTCCGTGCCATCGAAAAATGTGGAGTAGATACTTCGAAAATCAAGGCAATTTGCACCTTGGCTTTAGCACGTCGGGTCTGGCCAGATGCGGAAGCACACAATATTTCTGCCCTGATTTATATGATCACCAAAGGCAGCGAAAGAGCGCGTGAAATGATCCGTAAAGCGCATCGTGCCGATATGGATATTATTTTAACTGCTAATATTTTGATGCATATTGTGCATCATTTAAAAATCAACAGTATGCAGGAATTATTCGACGCTTCTGAAGATGCCCGAATTCCACGTACGATTAATTTTGGCAAACATCGCGGTACTGCCATCGCCGAACTTCCTACTGACTATGTGCAATGGCTATTGCGTCAGGATGAACTGGATCCTTATTTACGTAAGGCCCTTGAAAATACGGCGATCACGACATTATAGGTCTTATCAAAATAAACCTCAGTATTTTAATAAATACTTCATATTAATGTAATTTTCACAGACTATGCTCTAGCTGAATTTTAGCAACCATCTATTCAGCTATGATGCATTTTTATAAAACTCAACGTGGGATCGAGGTGCTACAGGATCGCTCCATCCCACTGACCGCACGCCAACGCCGCTTACTGGTTCTGATCGGCAGCCAGGATTTCAACTTATTAAATGATGGCTTAAAACAACAGCTTGCTCCTGCCGAACTCTTAGATCAGCTTTATGCCATGGATTTAATTATTCCAGCTGAAACGGGCGAGGTAGCCATCAGTCAAAAGCAGGCTGATGCAAGAACAGATACAAAAGTTGACCTGGCACACTCCGAGATTCACCGATCGTTGGACTCATCGATAGCAGCAGCTTCTGCGACAAAAGAACTCCATCCTGAGATGGAATCCATTAAAGTAGCGCAGGACATTCCATCTGCTGAAACGGATTCAAGCCATGCAAAAAAGCTGCCTGAACTGCAACCTATGTCTTTTGAAGACCTTAAATATATGATGATGGAAAGCTTACAAAAATATTGTGGCTTGATGGCCAAGCAGCAAATTCATCAGATTTTACAGGCGCCGGATACGCGCAGTTTAAAACTGTGCCAAATGCAATGGATCACGTCCCTTCAGGAAAGCCGTATTGCTCCCCAAGAATTGAATCACATTCTGAAGCAGATCAATTTTGCTTTAGATCAATTACAGCAAAATAAAGCTGAAGACTAATAAGATCTTAGTCTTTAAAACTCTTAAATGAGCAAGTTTAACAATAAGCTAGCTTTGATTTTTTAAGATAACTAATTGATTATTTGAAATATTTATATTCAAGCGAAATTTAAAGCTCGGAATATCCGACTTAAGCGTGATAGAAAAAGAATTACAATCCCGCCATATAGGTGAGCATAGACATCCGATTGGATCATGTATATGTCACATTATTTAGAATTCGATGCGTTCGATAATCCCATGCAACTGAGTAAAGTTGGCAACTGGGTGATCACCTTTTTAAGTCCGGTTGAAGAACTGCAATTTGTGCAACTGGCGATTACCTATGTGCTTCCCCGCCAGATCAGTGATAGCTTGCAACCGCGCCGTATATTGATTCAAAAAAGTCCCATTGAGCATCATTGGCTGATTCAGGCCATTGAATGTTTTGACAGCACGACTCGTCAGGAAATTTCTTTAAGCCCTGAGCATACAACCGCACAGCAAACTTTAGCGCAGATTTTGCAAAAATTTGAAAAATATGATGTGGATGTACAGCTTAAACAGATTTAAATACTTGCTCACTCTAGCGAACTTTTTTATTGGTATGGGGAATTTCTTCGGCCAATCAAGGCTCACTACCACGTTGTCTTCTCTTAGAGATTGAATCAGCTTCTGATTATAGCTGCATACATTAGTATCCAAGCTGGCAAATACCAGAGTATAAAAAACTCACCTAAATGGTGAGTTTTTTAACTGCTGAATCGGTGATTTCGGATAAATAAGTTCAATTTTTTTCTACCTATCTGAAGTTCACTGATTAAATTATTCGACAACGCGATAAATATTTGAAGATTTTTGGCTTTCAAATAATAGCTCAATACTCGGCAGAATCGTTTCACCATCCACCACAATATGTTCAATTTTTTTGACCAACTCAGCTGCATGATGAATGTTGTGCTCTGCAAAGGAACGCAGCATCGCTTTCGCTTCAGTCACTTGGCTAAATTGATCTTTCACCTTGATATCAATCATCTTTGACATTTTTCCTTCCTCTCTCATTATCCAATTTGCAGTTTTTTATACCATAATTAGCCAAGCGATTAATCTTCAAGATGTTAACGAATTTGGCAATGTAAACTTTTTTATCTGGAGGGATTATAATAAAAAGAATATTAAACTGAATGAATTGCGCAGACATTAAAAAAGCTCGCATTTCTGCGAGCTCTGTGTTGGATGGCTAGTGCTAGATTTATTGTCTGGTGATGAACATCAAACTCAACTAACTGTCATTGATCCGTCCAACTTATCGGTAGCGTCTTATTGGTTTTACGACCTACCATGAGTTCAATATAACAGTATTTTTTTAGCCAACAATACTCTTTTACACTTCTAAAAGAAGACTTATACAAGATTCCAATTGTCATTTTTTTAAAGCAGATTAGAATATTTCTGGCTTGTCTTACGAAGAATTTTGCATTCATATCATCTTTATCTAATTTATTGATTTCTAGAAAAATACCTTATTAAGCATACAACTTCCCGTTGCATAGACGGCTCAATACTCTCGTTCATAATCTCAATAAGCGCTTTAAAATTTAAGTTGGAATATGATTTTTTATAAATAAAAAATACTTCCGGAAAAGGACGCAATATTCAAAGAAACTGCTGTCATGAATCGATACGACTAATTTTAAAATGATTATTTTTCAAAAAATGGCGACAATTTAACCTCCCATCAATGTCAATTAACCATATTTTTGTCTGATTATTTAATAACTTACATGAGGAAATCAAAATTATTCAATTGATTTTCTGAACGTTAAATACCATATTTTTATTTGCAGCATAGTCAAATATTCAGAACCTTACTCAGCTTTTCAAATCCACCCTATTTACAGCCAAGCAATCTATAAATTCTAAATTTGATCGAAATCAAAGCTCCCACTTAATGGAAATTTAATTTTATATCAACCTTAAACATTGAATATAAATGCAATACAATGCTCATAAATATATCGAGGTATATCTAATTTTTTATGTCAGCTAATAATTTTAGGAAACACCTTGATCTCAATTTAAGGCAGTTAATACTTTTATTGGCTATTTTTAGTGTGTCTAGCCTTTTTATTATTTCTCTCATTATTAGCTATCAGATCGTAAAAAATCAGTTAATCGACAATTCTCTTGCCTTAAACTCTGATCATGCACATAAAATTGCATTAAGCACAGACAACCATTTTAGAAATATGCTTCTTGAGCTGGACTATAGTGCCAAGATATTAGGTCAAGACTTTAATAACAATGAGCTAAGAGAAGCCGAGGTCAATAAATTAAAATATCAGTCTGAACACTATAACAGTGTTGTGATCAGTGACACCCAAGGCAGACTGATAAACTTTTCCCCTAATATTCTGCATATTGATAAAAGCAAAATACAACATACTCAAGGGATTATTGACTCTCTTCATAAAAAATCGACTTATATATCTTCGCCCTATTTTTCTGTGCAAAAAAATATGATTGTGTTTATTTCTCAACCTATTTTTGACAAGTCAAATCACTATCAGGGCTTCATCGGTTCAGCGATTTATTTAAAAGAAAAAAATGTAATTAATCAGCTTCTAACCACTTATAAAAATTATAAGAATAGTTATATGTATGTGATTAACAATGAAAATAAAATTATTTTCCATCCCGATCGTGAAAGAATCGGTCAATTGGCCAGCAATAATACTGGTCTGGAATATATGCATGCGCATAAAAATGGTCAAATTCGTTTAATCAATAGCCAGGGCACTGATAATCTGGCGGGTTTTTCTCATATTCCGACTTCAAACTGGATCGTGGTTTCCCAACAACCCACCCATGATTTACTTAAACAGGCAAATTCTATCCTTTATAAATTAGCCGCAGGATTCTTTTTATTTTATCTGCTTGTTTTTTATATTGTATGGCGACTGTCTGACTCTATCTCGGCCCCGTTGAATCAACTGGCAGATATGGCGAGTCTGCTAAATCAGGCAGAAATCGGTTCAAAAATTAAGAATATCCAGCCTTGGTACTATGAGGTCACAAAATTCAAGTTAGCCCTACTGCTCAGTGTTCGCAAATTTTCACAACAAATGAGCAAGATGGATCATCATATTAATACGGATCCTTTAACCGGCTTGATGAATCGTCGTGGTTTAAATTACGTCATGACTCAAAACATGAAAATGAACATCCCGTTTTCAGTACTTCTGATGGATGTGGATCACTTTAAAAACGTGAATGACAATTATGGTCATGATCAAGGTGATGTTGTCTTAAAGCATATTGCCAAGACGATGCAGCAAAAATTTCGTAAAGATGATATTTGCTGCCGTTATGGCGGTGAAGAATTTATCATTATTATACCGAACAGCAATCTTACTGAAGTTTATGAAAGTGCAGAAAGGTTCAGAAAAGAGATTGCATGTAAAGAAATTCACAACATAGGTTTCATCAGCATTTCGATTGGTATTGCTTCTTGGCCAGACAGTTCTAAAAATATTCTAGACGTTTTGAAAATTGCCGATAACAATCTTTATCGGGCGAAAGATGATGGCCGCAACTGTGTGCGATACTAATTTGATTTATTTTTCAGTTTTATAGTTTAAATAAATGGTGCGCTCAGCGGGACTCGAACCCACGCCACAGGCTTCGGAGACCTGTACTCTATCCAGTTGAGCTATGAGCGCATCTTTTTTGGATCGCGCACATCATAACAAAAAAAAGCATAAGGTAAAGCAACTATCTCTAACTTCATCATTTTTATGCTTAAGCTTTATACAATGTTCCAAAACAGCAACACAGAATTGCATGTGAATCACTTGGCTTATTTTGCGAGATCACTCACAATATCTCAACTTTTCACCATTTGAGATATTCATGACTGATGCACTGATCTTAAGGGATGTGTCAAAGACCTATCGCAATGGCTTTCAGGCATTGAAAGGGATTAACTTAAATGTACCAGAAGGTGAATTTTATGCGCTATTGGGGCCTAATGGCGCAGGAAAATCTACTACCATCGGTATTATGAGCTCATTAACAAAAAAAACCTCCGGTACAGTCGAAATTTTTGGTCATAATCTGGATACCCACCCTTCCCAGGCCAAACAGTGCCTAGGTGTAGTACCTCAGGAATTCAACTTTGCCCAGTTTGAGAAAACCTTTGATATTTTGGTAACTCAGGCAGGCTATTATGGCATTCCTAAAAAAATTGCACAGGAACGGGCGGAGCTTTATCTGACCAAACTGGGTTTATGGGAAAAGCGCTCTACTCAGGCCCGCATGTTATCCGGCGGAATGAAACGTCGCCTGATGATCGCGCGTGCCATGATGCATGAACCGAAACTGCTGATTCTGGATGAACCGACGGCTGGTGTTGATATCGAGCTGCGTCGTTCGATGTGGGAATTTTTGAACGAGATGAATGAAAAAGGCACCTCCATCATTCTGACCACGCATTATCTAGAAGAAGCAGAAATGTTGTGTCGCCGCATTGCGATTATCGATCGCGGTGTGATTAAAGAAGACACCACCATGAAAAGCTTCCTGAGTCAGCTCAATGAAGAATCGTTTATTTTTGATCTGGCCGAACCGATTGAACCTTTGCATCTGGATATCATCGGCGTGCGATTTAACCTGATCGATCCGATGACCTTAGAAATTACCATGGATAAGGCACATACCATGAATGATCTGTTCCAGTTGCTGGAATCACAGAATATTCAGGTACGCAGTATGCGCAATAAATCCAATCGTCTGGAAGAACTTTTTGTGAAAATGGTCGAGAAAAATCTGGATGGAGCTGCGCAATGAACATTAATCAACTCAGCGTAGCTTTATATACCATTATCTATAAAGAAGTGCGTCGCTTTATGCGCATCTGGCCACAGACCCTGTTGCCACCTGCAATCACCATGAGCCTGTACTTTGTGATCTTCGGTAATCTGGTCGGTTCACGCATTGGAGAAATGGGCGGCTATAGTTATATGGAGTTCATTGTGCCCGGTCTGATTATGATGGCCGTGATCACCAACAGCTATGCCAACGTCTCGTCTAGTTTCTTCAGCTCAAAATTCCAGAAAAGCATTGAAGAACTGATCATGAGTCCGGTACCGATGCATGCCATTTTATGGGGGCATGTATTGGGCGGTGTGATTCGTGGGATACTGGTGGCAATCATTGTCAGTGCCGTGAGCTTATTTTTTGCCGATTTATACATCACCAACTGGTTTGTGACTATATATACAGTCTTGATTACTTCCCTGCTGTTTTCCTTGGGTGGTTTTATCAATGCCGTCTATGCCAAATCTTTCGATGATATCTCGATCATCCCGACTTTTGTTTTAACACCACTGACCTATTTAGGTGGTGTGTTTTATGCTATTTCGAGCTTAAGCCCATTCTGGCAAAATTTATCTTTAATTAATCCTGTCGTGTATATGGTCAATGCGTTCCGCTATGGCATTTTAGGACATAGCGATGTCAATGTTGCCATTTCACTGACAGTGATTACCTTGTGTTGCGCCGTGCTGTATGCAGTGGCCTATCATTTACTCTCCCGTGGTTCAGGAATGCGTGAATAATGAGTGTAGAACAATCTCTCCTTGGTAAAGACACCAATTACCCGACAGAATATCATCCTGATGTTCTGTTTCCGATTTTACGCGCGCCTGCCCGTGAACAATACGCACATGTTGAAGCGATTCAGCAAGGTGCAGACTGGTGGCATGTGTTTGAAATTTCCTGGTTAAATCCAGCAGGTGTGCCACAAGTCGCCATTGGCCGCATTAGCTTGCCAGGGTCCTCGCCGAATCTGATCGAATCCAAATCCTTGAAGCTGTATTTCAATAGTCTGAACTTTGCCAAGTTTGAATCTAAAGAAGCCTTTATAGCGACGGTAGAAAAAGATTTATCTACTGCGGCTGAAGCTGAAGTCAAACTGCAACTGTTTCAGGTCGATGAATTAGAGATCAGTAAGCCGGAAGGTATCTGTATTGACGAGCTGACACCTGAGCGCCTAGAAAATCATCCAGATGCCAGTTTATTGGCTTTGGATTCGGATGATGCAGCAGAAGGTGAAATCCAGCTGTATTCACATTTACTCAGAAGTAACTGCCCAGTCACTGGCCAGCCGGACTGGGGAACAGTTTTTATACGTTATCAAGGTAAAAAACCTTGTTATAAGAGTATTTTAGCTTATATTATTTCCTACCGTCAGCATAATGGGTTCCACGAACAATGTGTGGAGCAGATGTTTGCCGATATCTGGCAGCAACTGAAACCGGAAAAGCTGATGGTCTACGCAACCTATACACGCCGTGGTGGATTGGATATCAACCCTTGCCGTGTATCGGATTTAACATGGATGCCTCGCCCTATTCGTTTAGCGCGACAATAAAAAACATTGAGGTTGAACAATGCCATTTTTTGGGTTTATTCCTTCTGCAGAGCTTTTAAATACAATTCAGACTGCACAAAAAAACAAAAATTCAAGTGAGCCGCTTTACCCATTGCGTGATAAAACCGCATTAATGATTAATGATGAAATTATTGATGCGATTCTTACCGAGCTGGTGCGTCGCTTCCCTGCCAGTGATAAACGCGATACTGCGGAAAAACTGGCTGGCTATATCAAGTCGACTGTTGCAGTTTTGCTGAAACAGTTATTGAGTAAAGCACCAAATGACGTAGTTAGAGAGTCGATTGCATTCTCTGAGCGCAGTCTGTTTAAAGATCCTGAAGGACATTTCCGCATTGGTGAGTCACTAGATGCCAATCTGGTAACTAATTTAAAACATCATTATGCGGAACTTAAAGCCGGTCAGAGTATCGATAAACAAGCGTTCAGTAACCTGTACAAGCAATTTGGTGAAGCGACAGTCCGACATTTTATGGTCGACTTTAATAAAACCCTGGATCTTGGCATGATCAAACGCAAGGCAGCAGATATTGGTGCATCTGCAGTGATCAAGGCCATCAATATGGCAGCAGATAAAATTATTCTGAATTTGAATAAAGATGAGCTGCGTGCCATGGCTGAATATCACGATACTTTGTTCTATACAGAATAGTTTTGGATAGCATGGTTTCAAGATTTTCTACAAATCTTGAGGAATTAGCCTGACTTCGGTCAGGCTTTTTTATGATCAGTGAAATAGCTTGTTACAGATAAGCGGCTCTATAAGACAGACTGCCGTAAAAATAGCCAATCCATCGCTATTTTTGTATAAGCGGCTAGGTCTCTTATTCATCCGAATGTTATCTTTAATCTGGCACTTTAAGCCCCACGATTGAAAAAATTTATCAATCTTTTTCATGGCATGATTCAAATGACATCGCCAGCAACTCATCAAAAAAACTGGAAATCGTAGCAAGATGTTGAAATCGGATTTTTATAAAAAGTTTAAGCAGCTTTCAATCGCACTTACCGCATTTGGTCTCAGCAGTTTGAGTCTGGCCAACGATTTCCAATATCACCCTTCTTATGCAGCTTTTAAGCAGAACGCCATGCAGAGCTATGGGCTGAGTGCCCAGCAAGTAGATTCCGCCATGAGCGGGACGCGTAATTTGCCTAATATTATCAATATCATGAATCGCCCAGGTGAAAGTAAGCCTTGGTATTCGTATAAAACTAACTTCCTGGCTGAATCTACCATTCAGCGCGGCGTACGTTTTAAACAGCAATATGCAGAAACGCTTAACCGTGCTGAACAGCAGTTTGGTGTACCACAGGCGATCATTCTGGGCATTTTAGGTGTAGAAACCGGTTTTGGTAGCAACAAGGGCTCTTTTGTCACTCGTGATGCCCTAGCAACCTTAGGGTTTGGCTATGAACGTCGTGCCCAGTATTTTCAGGATGAACTGGCTGCTTTAATTGCCTGGTCGTATAGAGATGGTGTTGCCACCTCTTCTGTGGTGGGTTCGTATGCCGGCGCTGTTGGCTATCCGCAGTTTATGCCGAGCAACATTCCAAAATTCGGCGTGGACTACGATGGCAATGGTCATATTGACCTGCGTAACTCAGCGGTAGATGCGATTGGTTCGATTGCCAACTATCTGGCACAGCATGGCTGGCAGCGTAATCAGCCCATTGCCTTTCCGGCACGTTATACCGGTTCAAATCCAGATGCCGTGATTGCCAAGGATCTGACTCAACCTACCCCCTATGGTGTGTTAAAAACTCAAGGCATCAGCCCAATGAATCCAATCGTAAAAATTGACGATCTGGATCTGGTCAATGCAATTCAATTACAAGAGAATTATGGCCCGATTTACTACATCACTTATCCAAATTTTCAAGTGATTACCACTTATAATCGCAGCCGTATGTATGCCACTGCTTTGTGGTTATTAGGTACCGAAATTACCAGCCGTTAACACTAAAAATTAATACAAGTTATGAAAGTCAACATTTTTATGGGTTAATTTGTACGTATTTTAAGCATTTTTAATATTATGTTACAATATTGATTATTTTTTGATCAAAAATTGTTTATTTTGCGTTCTTTTTTTAACTATTTTAATTAAACACTAGACAGGGTATTGCCGGCATGAATATTATCCATTTCGTTAAATGTAGTTGCATAAGTTAAATATCAGGCATGTTTATATGGTTTTTCAGCCATTTATGAACAACCAATAGATATGCTGTTAGGAGTTGATTCGATGCATTCTTCAATTTTGAAGTCTTTTATGGCCATTGCCACGATCGTCACGCTGACGCAATCGCAGGCAGATATGGTTCCGTCATCTTCATTCACCAATGAAAATGACAATTCGCGTCTTGCCACGCGAGTACTCAATAAAGAAGCTCAAAGCTTCAATTCAAATTTCACAAATTTGAACAGCCTTTCAATCACTGAGCGTTCTGGCGATAAAGTTCGCCGTGAAACCATTGCAGCGAAAATTGAACTTCCTGCAGAAGAGCCTTCAGTGATTGAAAAACTGAATACAGTGGCTTCTAATACTGTACGTAAATTCAGTCAGACAGGTACAGCGTCTTGGTATGGTCGTCAATTCCACGGCCGTAAAACTGCAAGCGGTGAAACCTTTGACATGAACGCAATGACGGCTGCTCATCGTAGCCTGCCATTGAACTGCTATATTCGCGTAACTAACCGCAATAACGGCAAGAGCGTTGTGGTTAAAGTAAATGACCGTGGTCCTTTCCATGGCAACCGTGTTGTTGATTTATCTTACGGTGCTGCGAAACAGTTAGGTATTACCAGTGCCGGTACTGCAAAAGTCAGTATTGAACGTGTCGCTGGTCCAAATTCTTAAGATTTGACCTGCAACACATTTAACAAAAGCCACAGTAATGTGGCTTTTTTATTGTGCTCATTTTTACAGAAGAATATAAACGCCTCTGCTCAGCACTATCTTAAAGTTCTTTCAATAAAATTTTGGTAGACTCATCCTGCCTAATAAAATCCCTTCACCTGCATGATTAACTTTTGACCATATCCGGATTCTGCTTTATATTTCCAGATAAGCAAAACATGTTCATGGAATGGAGCGAAGAATGAAAACAATATCTGAATGGTTTGATGAATATAGTGACAGCCATCAAAATAAAACCAATAAGCTGATTCACTGGGTTTGCGTACCGACCATCTATTTTTCGATTATTGGCATTCTAGCGCATTTCAGCGCTTTGCTGACTACCCTGCTACTGGTTTTGGCTTTTATCTTCTATGCACGCCTAGATCTTGTTTTGGCAGTAGCGATGGCTGTATTAACGTTGGTGATGGCTTGGCTCATCTGGATTCTGCCAGTCGGTACCGGTTTCTTTATTGCCCTGTTTGTCTTAGCCTGGATTGGCCAATTTTATGGGCACAAAGTGGAAGGTAAAAAGCCTTCGTTCTTCAAAGACCTCCTATTCCTCCTCATTGGCCCAATTTGGTGCATGGATGCCTATTTAGGTAAAATCCTACCGAACTGGAAATCGCGCCATAACAGCGCAATTATGAGCGTTTAAACGCCATATTCGATTTATCCAATTGGAAGAACCTTATTGATAGGTTCTTCCTTGATGTTTTAACCAGCCATCGACATGTTTTCGCGCAGGGTCATGATGCGTCCAGTGAATCACCCCGCCCTTGTCACTGTATTCATATTCTCCATAAAACTCGACCTGATCCTGTTTTTGAATACTCTGAATACGCGGTGCCAGATCGATATTATGTGCAACCAGTACAGTTTGGCCATTTGGTAATTCGAGGATAAACTTTTGATGGCGCGATCCTTCATGATCATCTGGCAAAACGGCAATCACCTGCCCGCTTGAACGCACTTGTAGATCACTCTGGCGCTGTTGAAACGCCCGTGCAATTCGGTCCAGATCATCAGTCGTTTGAGAGGGTACTAAATTAGGCTCTGAATCAAGCGTTTCAGTTGTAGTATCAGATGCGGATGGAATAAGTGGTTGGGATTGTTGTAGATCCAGGCCCAGATAAGCAGCAATCAACAGTGCAATGACTGCACCGATGCTCAGATTGGTTTTATTTGGCATTTTTATAACTTTTTTATTAAATGATGAATACATGATCTGAGCTCTATCACCAAACCCAAATCCTATTCTTGAATTGCTGATGAAGAATAAATCAACATAAAAAAGCCCCATCAATCAGATAGGGCTTTTTCTAATTCCTAAGGAATTATTTTGCAGCAGCTTGAGCAGCAGCAACTTCTTCAGCGAAGCTCATTTCTGCTTTTTTCTCAATGCCTTCACCAACTTCGAAACGAACGAAGTTTGCAACTGTAGTACCAGTTGCTTTAAGAACGTCTGCAACTTTCTTATCGTTGTCGATTACGTACATTTGACGCTCAAGCACAACTTCATTCAAGTATTTCTCAACAGAACCTACAACCATCTTCTCAACGATATTTGCTGGCTTGCCAGATTCAAGTGCTTTCGCTTCAGCAATTTCTTTCTCTTTCGCGATAAGCTCAGCAGAAACGCCTTCAGCATTTACAGCAACTGGGTTGAACGCAGCAACGTGCATTGCCAAGCCTTTACCTGTAGCTTCATCACCAGTGTAAGAAACAACAACACCGATTTTAAGACCGTGTTTGTAAACTGCAAGGTTTTCGCCTTCAACAATTTTCGCACGACGTACTTGGATGTTTTCACCGATCTTTTGAACAAGAGCGATACGCGCTTCTTCAACAGTTGCACCATCTTCTAGTTTCAATTCAGCGATTTGAGCAGGATCAGTTACGTTTGCAGCAAGTGCAGCAGCAGCAACTTTCGCAGAGAAACCAGCAAAGTTTTCGTCTTTTGCAACGAAGTCAGTTTGACAGTTAACTTCTAGAAGAAGTGCTTTGTTGCCGTCTTGAGCAATTGTGATTGCGCCGTCAGCAGCAATGTTACCTGCTTTTTTAGCAGCTTTAGCTTGACCAGATTTACGTAGGTTGTCGATCGCTAGTTCAACGTCGCCGCCCGCTTCTGTCAAAGCTTTTTTACATTCCATCATTGCAAGACCAGTACGATCGCGCAATTCTTTAACCATGCTTGCTGTAACTGCAGTCATGTTTATCTCCTAAATTCGGTAGAAAATGAATTCTTTTTAGAACAGAAACGGCCCAGAGGAGTTCTCATGGGCCGCCTGCATACATAACGCTTACTTTGCCACCATCACATGTCGCAAAAATGACAAGCTAGCGTCAAACGCATTAAGCCTCAGAAGCTGGAGCTTCTTCTGCTTTAGCTTGTGCATTTGCTTGTGATTGAGCATATTCTTTACCAGCAAGAATCGCATCAGCCATAGCAGAAGCATAAAGTGTTACTGCACGGATCGCATCATCGTTACCCGGGATAACGTAGTCTACGTTGTCTGGGTTAGAGTTTGTATCAACGATACCGATTACAGGAATACCAAGGTTCTTCGCTTCTTTGATTGCAATCGCTTCGTGATCAACGTCGATTACGAATAATGCGTCAGGTAAACCACCCATGTTTTTAACGCCGCCTAAGCCACGCTCAAGTTTTTCCATCTCACGAGTACGCTCTAGAGCTTCACGTTTAGTCAGCTTAGCGAAAGTGCCGTCTTGAGATTGAGTTTGAAGGTCTTTTAAACGGTTGATAGATTGGCGAAGTGTTTTCCAGTTCGTTAACATACCACCTAACCAGCGGTGATCTACATATGGTTGACCAGCGCGTTGAGCTTGTTCACGAATGATTGCAGAAGCTGCACGTTTAGTACCAACGAACAAAACTTTGTTCTTTTTGCTAGCCAAGTTGTTAGCAAAGTTCAAAGCATCATTTAACGCAGGAACAGTGTGCTCAAGGTTGATGATGTGAATTTTGTTACGCGCACCAAAGATGTAATCACGCATCTTTGGATTCCAGAAACGAGTTTGGTGACCAAAGTGCGCGCCAGCTTGAAGAAGGTCGCGCATGCTTACGTTGTAATCTGCCATTTTCTTTACCTTAAAGTTTGGGTTAGGCCTCCATATACCCGCATTCTCCACCCTAAAGGGCACCCAGAGTAATGTGTCGATATATGTGCGGATTTTTTGCCTCATCGCACAAAGCCCGTGAAATTTATTCACGAAAAAGCATTTGATAAAATGGGCGGCTATTTATACCATAGTCACACACAAATTTCCAAAAGTTTTTAGAGATCATGAACAACACTTACCAAGCTCCACGTCGACTCATCAAAACCTCTGACGAAATTGAAAAAATGCGTGTGGCAGGGCGACTGGCGGCAGAAGTTTTGGATATGATCAAACCGCATATTGTTCCGGGTGTCACCACTCTGGAACTTGATACGATTTGTCATGACTATATTGTCAATCAACAACAGGCGATTCCAGCATGCTTAGGCTATGGCGCTGCACCGGGTCGACCTGCCTTCCAACATACTATTTGTACTTCTGTGAACCACGTAGTGTGTCACGGCATTCCATCAGACAGTAAAAAATTGAAAAAAGGCGACATCCTGAACATTGATGTGACCGTGATTAAAGATGGCTATCATGGTGACACCAACATGATGTACATCGTGGGTGGTGAAACCACGATCCTTGCCAACCGTCTATGTAAGGTAGCGCAAGAAGCCATGTACCGGGGTATTGAAACTGTAAAACCGGGTTCAACCATTGGCGATATTGGTCATGCCATTCAGCAATATGTTGAATCCGAGCGTTTTGGCGTGGTACGTGAATATTGTGGTCACGGTATTGGTACAACTTTCCATGACGAACCGCAAGTGCTGCATTATGGTCAGCCAGATACCGGCATGGTACTTGAAGAAGGCATGACCTTTACCATTGAGCCAATGGTCAATGGTGGTGACTGGAAAACCAAATTACTCGGTGATAAATGGACAGTGGTCACCAAAGACCATTCATTGTCAGCACAATATGAACATACGATTCTGGTGACCAAAACCGGCGCGGAAATTTTAACAGCACGCCCGGACGAAGATTTGTCACGCTTTAGTGTGTAACCACAACATCAACAACACAAAATGGTCACTTTAAAGTGGCCATTTTTATTTTATATTTCATGCATTCGTATGCATGACCGAGATGTAAAAAGTCTCCCCTTGCCTGCTTCCAGCGCATCGAAATTCAAGATAAAGTTCGGCCAATACACCATTTTTTCCTTAAAGTTTTCCAAATTCTTTTGCCCTATCTGCACCATTTTAGGCTAAGATAATGTGCTTTTTATTTTTTAATCCCTATAAGAAGGAATACTGCCGTGGACGTACGTCTCTCTGATCGTGTGAATGCCATCAAACCGTCCCCTACGCTTGCTGTGACCAACAAAGCTGCTGAATTAAAAGCTGCAGGTCATAACGTGATTGGTTTGGGCGCAGGTGAACCAGATTTTGATACCCCTCAACACATCAAAGATGCAGCAATTGCAGCGATTAACAACGGTTTCACCAAATACACCGCTGTTGACGGTACGCCAGGTCTTAAAAAAGCCATTATTGCTAAATTCAAACGCGACAATAACCTAGACTATGCAGCAAACCAGATTCTGGTTTCTTGTGGTGGTAAGCAATCATTCTTTAACTTGGCACTTGCTTTGTTAAACAAAGGTGATGAAGTGATTATTCCTGCACCTTTCTGGGTAAGCTACCCGGACATGGTGATCATCGCTGAAGGCGTACCAGTTATTGTGAAATGTGGTGAAGAACAACGTTTCAAAATCACCCCTGAACAATTAGAAGCTGCAATCACGGACAAAACACGTCTAGTGGTATTGAACAGCCCATCTAACCCTACAGGTATGATCTACACTAAAGCTGAGCTTGAAGCGCTGGCTGACGTACTTCGTAAATACCCAGAAGTATTTATCGCATCTGACGACATGTATGAACCAATCCGTTGGGATGACGAGTTCTACAACATCGCAACTGTTGCTCCAGACCTTTATGACCGCACGATTGTGTTAAACGGTGTGTCTAAAGCTTATGCAATGACTGGCTGGCGTATAGGCTACGCAGCGGGCCCTGCTAAACTGATTGGCGCAATGAAGAAGATCCAGTCTCAATCGACTTCAAACCCAACTTCTATTTCGCAAGTTGCTGCTGAAGCTGCATTGAACGGTCCTCAAGATGTACTTGAGCCAATGATTGAAGCATTCAAACGTCGTCATGACCTGGTTGTGAAAGGCTTGAATGATATTCACGGTATTTCTTGCCTGCCTGCTGATGGTGCATTCTATGCATATGCCAACATCAAACCGTTGATTCGTGCCAAAGGTCTTAAATCTTGCACAGAATTCTCTGCATGGTTACTGGAAGAGACTGGCGTTGCAGTGGTTCCTGGCGATGCATTCGGTCTTGGCGGTTTCATGCGCATCTCTTACGCAACGGCTGACGAAGTACTTGTTGATGCACTTGCACGTATCAAAAAAGCTGCTGACTCAATTGAAGGCGTTGACGCTGCGATTGCTTCAATCGAAGCTGAAAAAGCTGCACAATAATCAACTCATTTGATTTAGAAAACCCGCGTTGATCGCGGGTTTTTTTATGTTCTTCAACATGTATTAAACAGTGAGCCGTATTCGCTTACAGCTCAAGTATTTAATGAGCAAACAAACAAAACATAGATTTGCTGCAATCGTGTACGCAATACTCAACATCCACCAAAAACCATGAATCCCCAATGCATTGCTTTGCCAATTGAACAGTATCATTGGATAATACGCCACATACCAACCACCACCCAAGCCCACGACCAGCACCGTACTGATAAAAATAAACGTTGGTCTGACAATTTCTCGCCAGCAACGTAGCATTGCCAAACTAATCACCAGTAGCGCATCAAAGATATGCATCCAACACATTAACAGGATCAATGCCAAGGCTAATGCAATCACCTGCGCATCATTGCTAAATAACCCTACAATCCAACTATCTAAGCCCCAAATAGTCAACACGACAACGATAGCTATTAGCATCACAGCCATCAATGCCCGCTTACTGAGTTGCCATGCAGCATCAATCTGCTCCGCACCGATTTTAGTCGACACCAAAATACCGAAGGCGGATGCCATCGACATCAGCAACATAAACATCAAGCCCAATAAACCAAGCATCACCTGATGTGCATTCACTACAATGTCACCCAAAGGCAAGATCAGCAAAGCAATCGCGCTGATGGCAAATACATCCACAAAAGTCACCACCGCATTGGGCAATCCAATTTTTAAAATTTTCAACAAAGTCTGCCAGTGAAAGAAAACACCAGACCACTGGATCTTTAACTTCTGCTCAAGGAAGAAAAAATAGTAAACAAACAACAGTACCCACTGCACAATCATATGTGCCATGAATGCACCTTCAACCCCATAGCTTGTAACATAACCCTCAATGCCATAAATCAAGACATAAGCCGAAGCCACTTTGAGTAATAAATAGATCATATTGGCGTAGAACACGCGCTTAGCCTGCCCACAGGCTTGGGTTAAAATATATAAAATACGCAACAATAAATGCGCTGGAATCGTCCAAGCCAACAGCCACAGACATGGTACAATCAATGTCTGTAAGGCCGCATCTGCCTTTAAAAAATGAAGTAAAGGAGTCGCATGATTAAACAAGTACATCGCAACAGCAGAAATCACCAGTATAATCAAAATACTTTGCTTCACAATACGTTGTATATCCGCATAATCCTGACGTCCATTGGCTTCTGCCAGCTCTTGCATCATGCCCTGTAACACCCCAATACCCGTCACAAAGCACAAAGAATAAACAGACAAACAGACTGCCAATGCAGCCACATGCTGAGGTGAAAAATGTGATAGAAAAATCACGTCGAACAAACTACTGAGCATAATAATGGCATTACTGAGAAAAATAGGCACCCAAAGATGCAGAAACTGTTTCATTACCCTATCACTCGATTTTTTAATTCTTAGATTCTCAAATGAAGTGCTGTCTCTTATACACATCTCCGAGCCCACGAGAC
>NZ_MJIQ01000039.1:0-8098 GCF_001878775.1 Acinetobacter sp. AR2-3 | reverse complement strand
AAGAGACAGAGGTACACCAACCAAGCGCTGGAATTCAGAATCTGAAAAACGATTTAATTTCTGATATTTCATGAAATCTATATTGAGGCAGTTTTTACTTTCGCAAGAGGTCTAATGTCGATATTCATAATGAAGGGGACTTCATAAAAAAGAAACACCCCCCGCTTTTATCCTCTTATGAAGGCAAAAGGATCAGCCAGGAACAGGAAAATGCATGTCTGCTCTGGGCACACTTCCTCAGGAAGTGAAACAGGGGCTGTTAAAAATGTAAGTCAGATACTTGGAGAGAATACTTACATTGAGGTACTACATCGCCGCTTTAAAAATATCTACCACTTGGGCATGGTTGGCTTTACGTGGATTGGTCAACATGCAGGCATCTTTTTGTGCATTTTCCGCCATGATGGCCAAGTCAGCTTCTTTTACATTCAATTCCGTCAGCCCAGATGGAATACCAATTGAAGCCGAAAGCTGACGAATGGCGCCAATCGCTTCATAAGCTGCTCCAGTTACGGTTAAACCTTCTGTATTCACCCCCATCAATTGGGCAATTTTGGCATAACGTTCAGGACAAGCAATCAGGTTAAATTCACAAACATGGGGGAGCAGAATTGCATTACAAACACCATGCGGCAAGTTGTAGAAGCCTCCGAGCTGATGTGCCATCGCATGCACATATCCTAAAGAGGCGTTGTTAAAGGCCATTCCGGCAAGATATTGGGCATAGCTCATGGCATCCCGTGCTTCCAGATTATCCCCATTCGCCACTGCCAGGCTAAGCCATTCGCTGATCATGGTAATCGCCTTTTCTGCACAGGCATCAGTGATTGGATTTGCTGCCGTAGACACATAAGCTTCTACTGCATGCGTCAAGGCATCCATACCTGTTGCCGCAGTCAGCCCTGCAGGTTTGGCCAACATAAGTTTAGGGTCATCAATCGCAATGAGTGGTGTACAACGCCAATCTACAATCGCCATTTTCACATGGGTATCGGTATTGGTAATGATACAGAAACGTGTCATCTCCGAAGCTGTCCCTGCCGTAGTATTGATTGCAATCAGTGGTGTCATCGGGACGGTACTTTTATCAATCCCTTCATAATCACGGATATGTCCGCCACCTGCAGTGACTAGACCAATGCCTTTGGCACAGTCATGTGAGGAACCCCCACCTAACGATACAATAAAATCACAGGCATTTTCATTATAAGCTGTAACTCCATGATGCACGTTAATATCAGTTGGATTGGGTTCCGCGCCTGGGAAAATATAACTGTCAACACCCGCCTCTTTCAAATAATTTGCAATATCATCTGCAACACCAAATTTAAACAGCCCCGCATCAGTTACAATCAGCGCTTTCTTGGCACCTAAATTTTGTGCTTTTATCCCGATTTCTTTAGCACAGCCCGGACCAAAAAGTGAAACACAGGGAATATAAAAACCGTTAGTTTGATCTGAAATATTTTTAAAAGCCATGGCGTGATTCCTTCTACCATTAATTGATTATTTTATCGGTGACCCTCACCGTAATATAAGTATTGGATGAAGTAAAAAAGAATCCTACCTACCAAATACCTACCAATTTAAATTTCTGATTCTAGCCAAAATAATGAATCTGAAATATTTAAAAGTAGGTTGGCAAGGTTTAGCAGATACTGAGTAGATTGGTTCAATAGAGGGCATGTAAGTAGCGCACTAGGCTGTTTACTACTTTCTGATTTTAAATAAATATTAAAATGCTTTATTCATTTTTAAGATAAAGATAAACAGTACAGGGCTTAGAAATACCCATAAAGCCACAAAGCTAATACTGGAGCTAAACTGGGTACGTAATAAAAACATCGCGACGAATAAGAAAATACCCGCAGTGAATTTAGTGTGCGTAGGAAAATTAGCTAAAAAAGCGTAACGAGATTTTCGGGTTTTTAGGATCTGCTTTGTACTTACCGCATAAAAGGCAAAGCAGCTTAGCCATAAAAGAACGGTTACTGCGATCCATATCATGTGGAAGACTCCTGCTGCGCAGATTTTAGTTTGGCCTGAATTTTATTGACCGCCTTTTGCTGAATGGGCGTAATTTTCTGGTGTAAAAAGAGGGCAAGCAGTGCCAAGCTCCACAACATCAGATCGATTCGCAGAAATGACCAGTAAGTTGTAAAAGAATCCATATAGTCATGTGAAATGAGATAATAAATATTGATCAGCGGCAGCATAAAAGCAGTACCAATCAGGATTTTAAGCTGAATTTTCCATAAATATTGCTGCGGTGTTAAACATGCCAGAATGAAACTGCCGAGCCAAATACTGAAAAAACTATAAATCTCATAATTTGGTGCACCTACAGGGATGCTGATAAAACGATTCGCATAGAGATAAGCCAGCATGGCAATCGGCAAGCCAAGTATCATGGTGATATTCAAGCGGTTCACCAAATAATGTCCGAGATGAAACCGCGCTGATTTTTTCTGCATCTGGCGTTTCAGACTCCACAGCAGCAGACCGGAGGCAATCATGGTGCAGCCCAATATGCCAGAGAAAAACAATCCTAAACGTAAAGCAGGTTCAGCAAAACGTGCCATATGCAAACCATACATGCCGGCATTGAGTGTGGCAATTGCACTTTCATTGCGTGTACTTTCAAGCAATTTTCCGGTAGCTGCATTTAAAATAAGCTGTGCTTGATTTCGGGTAATGGAATGATCTTTGAGCTGAGTTAAGGTTATGTGTGCCAGCTGGGTATTGGGCTGCTTGACCGTGATATTGTCAAATTCCGCATATCCCCAGTGTTGCTGTGCCGTGGTGATAAAATGTTGAATTGGCAGCATCTGGGTTTTCACAGGAACTGAGGGGGTGGCTGATGTATTGATTGTGCGAATTTCTTCAAAATATTGAAAGGGATTGTCTGGATAAAGTTTTTTCATACCGGAAGGCAGCACGATATAAAAGAAAATCGCTAACCCGGTAAATGTCATGGTCAAAAAGAACGGCAGGGCAATCACTGAACTGACATTATGAAAATCCAGATAAGAGCGCTGTCCTTTAAAGGCTCTTAGGGTAAAAAAGTCTGTCAGGATTTTTTTATGGGTAATAATTCCTGAAATCAGAGTCAGTAACATGATAAAGGCAGCGACCGTCACAATGAGGCGACCGATGGTGTAGGGCATACCATAGAGCTGAAAATGAAAATTATAGAAAAAATCTCCCCCTTGTGTGGCTGAAAGCTGTAATTCTTTTCCTGTCGAAGCATTCAGGGTTTTGACTTCATAGCCACCATCCGCTTTTTGCCAGTAGACTTTATTCACCGGTGAGTCTTGATTGGCGACTCCGATATACCAGTTTTGGGCGTCCGGTGCATGCTGCTGTAAATAGCTGTAAGCAGATTTTAAGGC
Organism: Acinetobacter sp. AR2-3; assembly: GCF_001878775.1. Taxonomy (NCBI): domain Bacteria; kingdom Pseudomonadati; phylum Pseudomonadota; class Gammaproteobacteria; order Moraxellales; family Moraxellaceae; genus Acinetobacter; species Acinetobacter sp. AR2-3. The sequence continues at coordinate 4,706 of NZ_MJIQ01000039.1, read as the reverse complement.
AGTTTCCTGATTGACTTGCATTGTGGCAAATTCAGGCTGCATCCATAGACTGATTTCATGTCGGTAATAGGTGACCGCGCCTGTTAAAAAGATCGCAAAGAGTAACCAGCCAAAGCTTAAACCCAGCCATGAATGTAAACATGCCATGGATTGACGGACAGATTTATGCATGGTTTAACCTATGAAGCGGGAGAAGAGAAATAAAATAAGTAAAGGAATCAGGCTATAGATAGAAAGCTTTTTTAAACTTTGGATACAGAAGATTCCAATCACAAAACAGACATAAAAAATCAGGGCAGTAAATGCAGCCAAATAGACAGACTCAGCTTTAGGCAAATAAGCTTGTAAAAAGTAAGCCAGATCGAGTGCGATTAAATAACTGCACAAGTAGCCAATGCCAAAGGTCATGCCTAAGCGATAGAGAATGGCAAGTGGCTGCACTACAACAGACATCATATTTGGCCTTGAATAAATCTATACTGATGAAAATCTAAAAACTTAATAAACAAAACTTAAAGTCGTTACCAGATACTGTTTTTTATAGGCCTGCTGATTCAATTTTCCTGCCTTGTCTGCTTCTTTGCCAACTTCAATGACATATTGACCTTTCCATGGCGTGGCGATCGTAATCTGGCCTTGGCCGTTGGTGGTGTATTTTTTTAGCCAGAATTGCGGGGAAAAGACTGTGACTTCAACATCCGCAGCAGCTTTACCCTGATACAGTACCGTAAATGTATTGCTGTTGATCTGGGTCGGGACAATATCCAGTTCTGACTCTGCTTTCAAGTTTTGTCTGCCGGATTTGGCATGATAGCTCAGCAATGATTCTCCATAGATCAATTCATGAGTGAGCTGGACATCGGTCTGGCCTTGGGTCGCATAAAGCAAATGATCTTGTTGCATTTGAGGACTAAAGCTTTTTCTAGACTGAACGGCCTTTGCTTGATTAAAAGACTTCAAGGCACCTTGCTGCGTTTCTTTAAGCTGTTCACTATATTCACCAAAGAACGCATGAGTCTGCTTATCTGTATCACGTTCCAGCCAAAGCATATGCGCCTGAGCTGAAAGTGTCATAGACAGTCCGAGGGTCAGAGCGATCATTTTTTTCATTTGTTTTACCTGTTTTTGTGTATGTAGTGATGATTTAGCCCTGAACATGTCGTCAAGGCTAAGTTTGAAAATCAGTATTTAAATTTCACAGCAACGCTGTAATTTGCTGGTGCACCATAAAAACCTTGCTGATTCGGGAAATTGAACAGATATTTTTCATTGGTCAGGTTATTACCATTGGCTTGCAAGGTCATATGCTCATTCAGCTCATAGCTGGCCATTAAGTTCACGAGCGCATAAGCATCCTGCTCAATGATTCCAGCTTTCTGGGTAATCACTCCATTGGCGGTTGCTTCAGGCACATCTAGATAGGTCTGATCTTGCCACTGCACACCAAGGCCCAGTTTCAGTTTTGGAAGTTGCGGCACCTGATAGGTAGTTAAAAGATTAAAAGACTGGGTTGGATTGAAGGTACGCGCATCACCGCCATTGATCAGATCTTTCAGGCTAAACTGGGTATAACCAAAGCTTAAGTTAAAATGGTCGGTCAGTTGTCCCGCCAAGCCAAACTCGTAGCCTTGGGAACGCAGGTCACTGACCTGAGTTGTGCGTAAAGTCGGGATACCATCAGAATCACGAAGCGGATAATTACTTTGCTCCGTTCTGAACACAGCCATGGTGGCGGTAAGCTTGTCATCTAGCCAAGAACCTTTGACTCCGACTTCATAGCTTTCACCTTCGATCGGTTTGTTAATGCTGCCATCATCTGCTCTGGTGGTTTGCGGACGGAAAATCGAGGTATAACTCAGATAGCCTGTATATTCAGGGCTAAAGTTATAGGTCAGACCGGCATAGGGTAAAACTTTATCTTCATCATAAATGGTGTCGGTCCCATAACTGCTACCACTGCTTTCAGCCTGAACATAGTTCGCACCTAAAAGCAGTTTCAGATCATCATTCAGATGCAGTCGGGTCGCAGCATAAAGGCTCTGGTTCTTCTGCCGGATATGCATTTCCCCACTGGTTTTCGATAGATCCCAGCTTGGTTCTTCGGGTGTAAAACTGGCTAAATCTGTGGTCAGCGGATTGACAAAGCTGCCAGCATAACCCAATTCATCCAGACGATTTTTGGCCCAGACATAGCCCAATGAGGCTTCATGGCGTTGTCCCCAAAGCGGATAGGTGCCGCTAAAACTCAGGCTGGCTTGTTGTTCTTTATTGTCATCAATATACATGCCTGGGTAGAGGAAGATGCCTGAAGTGCCATTTGCGCCAGGTTTGCCGGACAGAAACAAGAGCTTTGAATCGCGTTGTGTACGTTTTTCATCATAGGTCAGTTTGGCTGTCCAGTCGCCACCCAGTTTTTGTTCAAGCTCGGCAAAGTAACTTTTAATATTGCTATCCCAGTGGGCCCAGCTTGGACTGTAATTATAATTCCGTGAGTAACTGAGCTGCTCGCCTTCAGTATTGATCAGTGGATTAGAACCCCAATTGACACCATTCGGCTTGTGATTGGTTTCGGTATAGCCAGCAGTCAATAGAGTTGTGTCAGTAATATCTGCCTCCACAACAGCACCTATGCCGTTTTTTTCCAGTTCATAACGATCCAGATAACTGTCGCCTGTTTGTTGATAGCCAAATACACGACCTCTGACTTTTCCATCTTGGGTGAGAGGAGAGGATACATCTACTTCATAGCGCTGCGTATTCCATGAGCCATAACTGGCATTCAAGGCTGCCTGAAGTTCCTGAGTAGGGCGTTTGCGAATCATGTTAATAGTTGCGCCGGGATCACCAATTCCATTATTTAAGGCGTTCGCGCCTTTGACCACTTCTATACGGTCAAACAAAAAGCTGTCTGGATTATCATTATTATAATTATAGCCTTCGAGTGGAATGCCGACACCATCGACTAAGACATTTGAAATCTCGAAACCACGAGCGAGGTAGGAAGTTCGTTCAGTTTCTTGATTGCTGACGATAATGCCAGGGGTATTGCGCAGTACGTCCCGGGTATTATCCAGTGCAAAATCATCCAGTTGCTGGCGGGTTAGGACATTGACTGTTTGCGGTGTTTCCTTGAGTGGAATATTCAGTTTTGAGGCGGTTGACGAGTTTTGGATGATATAGGCTTTACTCTGTTCAGAGCTGAGCTCACTCTGTTCTGATTCCGCTGTAACGGTAATCGTTGGTAATTGCTGAGTATCATTGGCAAAACTTTGCTGTGTAATTAAAATCGAAAAACTGAGTAAAGATAGCTTAAATGATGAAGGAACGGTATAAGACATTTTAGTTAATGTAAATGATAATAATTATCAGTAATGTTATTGTTTAATCATACTTAAAGCAATCTCAACATAACAGGAAATCCAAATGAAAAATGAGTTAATGATAGGTAAATTGACAAATAAAACTTTGATGTAAGGAGTAGGGGCAATAAAATATCACTATTAAAAAAGATGTTATTACCTTACTTTTTTGTTCCTGAATCAATTTTTTTATATAATGCTCTATAATTGTACAAATCCTTAATCTGGATTTGAACAAGATTTTCAAGTGATTCAATGCACTAAATCTAATTTGGGTCAAAATTGGGTCAATGAGTTTTTTTATTCAATAAAATGAATTTAGAATGAATAACTTAGGATTTGAGTTCAATTGACGCCACCTTATAATTTTATGTAATCAAGAACACAGCAGGGTTTCATTATTTAACTAAAAACCTTCTATTTAACATAATCAATATTATACGAAATCAGTCTGTTAGAACCCATTTAAAGTGTCTATATTCTCACCAATAAAAATGTCTAGTTTATGATGGTTTTTATCACCATGGACTGGATATAAAATATAGATGCTGATCACTATGTCTGATAAAGAAATTCAACGTCTTGCAGTTCTGCAAGACGTTAGAGATCATCGTATTACCCAGGTCCGTGCTGCTGAAATCCTGAATCTTTCCACCCGTCAAATTACCCGGTTATTGCAGAAACTCAATCAAGATGGTGTCTCAGGTATGGCACATGCCAGTCGTGGTCAACCTGGCCATCGTCGCCATGATGACTTGTTAAAATCAAAGTGCCTTTCCATTATTGCTGAACATTTGCTGGGCTTTGGACCCACCTTGGCGCATGAGAAGCTCAGCAGCATGTTTGGTCTGCATATCCCTGTAGAAACGGTTCGTCGCTGGATGACTGCAAATGACCTGTGGATTCCTCGATCCAAGCGTCTGAAACGTCCGTATCAGCCTAGATATAACCGTGATTGCTTCGGTGAGCTGATCCAGATCGATGGCTCATATCATGACTGGTTTGAAGGCCGAGCTTCCAAATGCTGCTTGCTGGTTTATATCGATGACGCCACTGGAAAGCTGTTGCATCTGCGCTTTTGTGAGGCTGAAACGACCTTTGATTATATGCTTTCAACCCGAGCCTACATTGAGCAATACGGCAAGCCTTTAGCGTTTTATAGCGATAAACACTCGGTATTCCGAGTGAATCAGAAATCGAGCCAAGATAGCCAGATCACGCAATTTGGGCGGATTCTGAATGAGTTAAATATTGATATTATCTTCGCCAACTCACCCCAGGCCAAAGGCCGTGTGGAACGTGCCAATAGAACACTCCAGGATCGCCTGATCAAGGAAATGCGCCTAG
>NZ_MJIQ01000038.1:0-145192 GCF_001878775.1 Acinetobacter sp. AR2-3 | reverse complement strand
TCGAAGGGTGCGGAGGAGGCAGAGATCTACACGCGTAAGATCGTCGGCAGCGTCAGATGTGTATAAGAGACAGGGATAAGGGTTCTGTGAAATTTGTCGTGTACAGAGAAAAATGATAATAAACTTGTGTTAGAAAAAACTTCCGACACTTCAAAAGATGCTTTAATCGCAACCTTAAAGGCAAGAATAAAAGAATTAGAGCTTTCTAATTTAGAGCAAAAAAAGACTATCGAAATGTTATATGGTAAGCTACATGATTATTCATAGTTTATATGTAAACAAAGTATAAATCTTTAATTTAATAAGGTTTATATTCATAAACTTTTATAGATGTTTAGATAGGCAGCGGGACTTGAATAGTGCTAAGAACATACTTGCGCTTGGGCATAAGCGTCTCGCAGGAGGAATCAGCTCTATTTAGAGAGGTGAGGATGTCAAGGAACAGCAAATGAAAATCGACATCGAATCGATTCAGACTCAGATGAATGACAATAAAAACCCGCCAGAGTCAAAGGCGGGGGAGGAGTAATGACCAAAGATCATTATTTTTTTCATTATGCTTATAGGGAGAAATCTTTCTAAATTTATGCTGCAACGGCCAGCCGTGCTGCAATTTGTGAAACTTCATCACTGATGATCATACGAGCTTCTGGTGCACAGCGGCCACAGCAAGTTCCCAAGTCCAACATATCGCGGACATCACGATAACTTTCAGCGCCATTTGCAATAGCATCTTTAATGTCTTGATCTGTAATGCCACGGCATAGACAAACGTACATAGGACACAACCACAGTGATTAAATAAGATAAGTAATATTATTGATAATTGTTATCGTTTGTCAATAAAAATCATTTGAAATAGCTTTTATCATGATTGATGATTTAGATAAAAAAGCATCATCTGAGCGGAAATCCAAGTACTGCTTAGATTTCCGCACAAGAGTGATTTGTGATTTAGAATGAGATATTGCAGGGCGGGAATTAAGTGGTTTTTATAACTTATTGATTAATGATGACAATACCATCCATTTCAACCAAAGCATCTTTAGGCAGGCTGGCGACACCTAAAGCGGCACGTGCTGGATAGGGCTGGGCAAAATACTCACCCATAATTTGATTGACCAGTTGAAAGTGAGATAAGTCGGTCAGGAAAATATTCAGTTTGGCAATATCTGCCAAAGAGCCACCAGCGGCTTCACAGACTGCTTTTAAGTTATCAAACACCCGGCGAATTTGAGCTTCAATGCCTTCAACCAGTTCCATACTATAAGGATCCAGGCCAATTTGACCTGATAGATATAAGGTATCACCCACTAAAATGGCTTGCGAATAAGTGCCAATCGCAGCAGGGGCATTTTCAGTATGGATTACTTGGCGGGACATTAATTTCTCCTTTTATCATCGACATACATCATATTCGATCAATTCGGCCGATCAAAGCACTATCGTTTTAAATGATTAACTCGCTTTAGAGGCTTCACTGAAAACGACGGGCTGTGCCAGACGGATAATTCGCGGGAAACCGAAATACATGCGTAAATCCCGGATAATCTGTGCAATCTGTTTACGGTTATGCACCACGATATTGACGTAAGTTTTGTCATCCTGAGTGCGCACCATTTCCACCCCGGAATGCGCTTTACGACATTGGTAAATCAGGTCGGAAATCTGCTCGTCATTCATGTCTAGGTCAATGCTGAGATAGGCAGTAAAGCTGATATCTTCCAGATCATCAGAGGTCCACTGCAACAACATGATATTTTCTGGATGCTGATGCTGTTCATGCAGCAGGTTATGGCAGCGCGCACGATGCACAATCAGACCGCGACGGGTCAAATGCCCCTGAATTGGATCACCCAGCACAGGATTGCAGCAATGTGCATATTTGACATCGACACCTTCCGTTCCCTGAATCAGACGATCTGAACTGGCAATATTCTGATGCTGATCTTGGGCAAATAAATGATTGGCCACCAGTTGTGGTAATAAATCACCGACTGCAATCTGTTCAAAGAGCTGTTCTTTGCTGGAAACATGGCGCCATTCCAAGAGGTTTTTCCAGTCGGCTTCAGTGAGATCGCGAATAGAACGATGGAAGAGTTTCAGTGCACGATTAAGTGCCTGTTGTCCGACCAGACGTTGCTCATCTGGATCTTGATCGCGCAGAATATTCTGAATAGCACGACGGGCTTTCTGGGTATTAATAAAACTGAGCCAATCCGGATTCGGGGTGGCGAGGACATCAGTAATGATCTCGACTACCTGACCACTGACTAAAGGAGTCGACAGTGGTTTAGTTTCATTATTAATTTTTGCACCAACGGCATGGTTGCCTAGGAATAAACTCGCGGCATAAGCAAAGTCGACCGCCGTGGCGCCTTGCGGCAATTCATGTAAATGGCCGTGCGGGGTATAGACCCAGATTTTTTCCTGATGTAAATAGTCCAGTAATTCACTGAATGTGGTTTTGGCACATTCGCCATCCACCAGTACATTCAGATTCTGCATTGATGCCTGAATCGCAGAGCGGCAGGCTTGCGGGGCACTTTCACCGAGTACGACGCCAAAACGTGCTGCTTTACGCATCAGTTCGGTTTGAATGGTGAGCGACAGGGTCGTCTCTTCGCCTTTCAAGCGCATCATCAAGGACTGGTTGCCTCCCGGTAATGGACGGCGGATATGATCTTCATAACTCTGGATTTTAAAGCTTTGGGTCAGAATTTCTGCCAGTCGGTCACAGTCCGCGATGCTCTGTAAAATAATTTCAAAAGCATGGCTGTGAGTTAATTCTTGTAGATCGATGTCATTTTTAACGAAGTGGCGCAGTAGCTCAATATTGTTATTTTTCTTCTTAATTCGGCCCTGAATGGCATTCTGTTGCAGCAGTTCGGTCAGGTTTTTTTCCCATTTAGCCTGATATTCACAGCGTTTTGGCTTGGTTTCCAACAGGGCGGCCTGCACATTGTTATACATGTCCAGATCTAGATTCTGATAACAAAGATGTTCCAGGTTATCGGCCATTTCATTCATGCCGACAATACGGGCCATGGGAACAAAAATTTCAAAGGTTTCGCGGGCAATACGCGCGCGTTTGTCGGGGCGCAATGCGTCCAAAGTGGTCATGTTGTGATAACGGTCGGCCAGTTTCACAATAATGACACGTGGATCTTGTAAAGTCGCTTGCAGAATTTTCCGGAAAGAAGCCGCTTTATTATATTCTTTATCGCTCGAATGACTCAGTTTGGTGACACCATCGACCAGTTCTGCGACGGTAAAACCAAAAATCTTGCTAATATCATCTTTGTTAAATTCGGTATCTTCAATCACATCGTGCAGCAGGGCGGCCATTAAGGTTTCAGTGTCCAGACGCATATGCGCCAAGATACAGCTGACCGCAATCGGATGCAGAATATAAGGTTCACCACTTTTACGCACAATCCCGTCATGTGCCATATCTGCATAATCACAGGCCGCAAGCACACGTTCGACATCGCTTTCATTTAAATACGCATCGATAATGATCTCTAACTGCTGCTTGGCTTGACTGACCTGTGGGCCTGGCATAAAACACCTTTTCAACTGAATTTTTTACAAATAAAACCTGAAAGCACTTTAGAAATGTGAATTTCCTGGCTTGATGGTTTTTTGCTGCTAGTGAGCAGAAAACCCATTCAAACTTGATAGCTAACCCTTATGTTATAACCGTTCTGGCATAAATATAAAAGTCACATAACAAAAAAAGCCTAGTTTAGAACTAGGCTTTTTGAGTGACGATCTTTTATTGGAAAGAAAAACCGTCTAAGTTTAGATTATTTGCAGAAAGTGCAAGATCCAAGCTTGATGTTTGATAGTCTTGATCACGTTGTTTCAAAATGTCTTTTGATACATGACCTGAAGCGATTTCACGTAAAGCAACAACAGTCGGTTTGTCATTGTCCCATTCTACAGTTGGTTCAATACCTTGACGTGCCAATTGACGCGCGCGCTTGCTTGCCACTAGTACAAGCTCAAAGCGGTTGTCTACATGGTCTAAACAATCTTCAACGGTGACGCGTGCCATAAGAATTCTCGTTTGAATAATAAATTTTAACAGACTGCACAGTATAAAAGGCTTTGTTTATAGACTCAAGTTTTAATCACTGCTCAGTTGGGGTAATTAGTTTCTGAATCAGTTTTTCATGACGGTTGGCCTGTTGCGACAGGGTTAAGCGGTTGGCGATAATCACCGCTTCAAGGTCATGCAGTGCTTTATTAAAGTCGTCATTAATAATGATATAGTCAAAGTTGCTATATTGTTGCATATCTTCTACCGCGCAGCTCAGACGATGCTCAATCACATCAACTGCGTCAGTACCACGGTTAGACAGGCGTTCACGCAAGTCGAACTGGCTTGGTGGTAAGATAAAAATTTGTTTAGATTCAGGAAAAAGTCGACGAACCTGTTGCGCACCTTGCCAGTCAATTTCCAGTAGCACATCATGACCTTTGGCCAGTTGTTCTTTGACTGTGGCTTGCGCAGTACCGTAGTAATTACCAAATACTTCGGCGTATTCGATAAAACCACCTTCATTGACCAGATTTAAAAAATCGTCTTTGTTGGAGAAATGATAGTGTACGCCATCGAGTTCGCCAGGTCGTTGACCGCGTGTAGTGTGTGACACAGAAACGTGAAGATTGTTGACACGCTCAAGTAGGGCTTTAACAAGGGATGTTTTGCCTGTTCCAGACGCTGCAGAAACGACAAACAATAGACCCGACATGATATTTTTCCTGATATGATAAAATATCTTCTCTATTTTAGAGTAGAGCGGCTTTAAACTAAATAGTTGTCAGTCGATTGTTTACATTTATTTCAATTGAACCGCTAAAAATGGTGTGAGTATTGAGGATTCTATGGAAATTGTTTTAGCCAATCCGCGTGGTTTTTGTGCTGGTGTAGATCGTGCCATTGCGATCGTGAACCGTGCCCTAGAATGCTTTAACCCACCAATTTATGTGCGGCATGAAGTGGTGCATAACAAATTTGTGGTCGATGACTTGCGTCAGCGCGGTGCGATTTTTGTCGATGAGCTCGACGAAGTTCCTGACGATAATATCGTGATTTTTAGCGCACATGGTGTTTCTAAAGCGGTACAACAAGAAGCTGAACATCGTGGTTTGAAAGTTTTTGATGCGACTTGTCCCTTGGTGACTAAGGTGCACATTGAAGTGACCAAATATGCCCGTGAAGGTGTGGAAGCGATCCTGATTGGTCATGAGGGCCATCCCGAAGTTGAAGGCACCATGGGGCAATATGACAAAAAAAATGGCGGTGAGATTTATCTGGTTGAAGATGAAGAAGATGTCGCCGCTTTAACGATACGTAATCCTGAAAAAGTGGCTTTTGTCACGCAAACCACTTTATCAATTGACGATACAGCGAAAGTGATTGATGCTCTGCGCCAGAAGTTTCCGCTGATTCAGGGTCCACGTAAAGACGATATTTGTTATGCTACGCAGAACCGTCAGGATGCAGTGCGTGACTTGGCAGAACGTTGTGATGTGGTACTTGTTGTGGGTTCACCCAATTCCTCTAATTCAAACCGTTTGCGTGAATTGGCTGAACGGATGGGTAAGCATGCGTATTTGGTGGACAATGCCGATCAGTTGCAGCAAGACTGGTTTAATGAGCACACAAAAATTGGTGTAACTGCAGGAGCATCTGCACCTGAAATATTAATTAAACAAGTAATTCAGCGACTACAAGATTGGGGAGCAAAAGCGCCTCAAGAGTTGGATGGCCGCGAAGAAAATATTACATTTAGTTTACCAAAAGAGTTACGTATTCCTGTAACTCAGGCATAAAGTGTTAATGACTTAACATTCTGAATTTTTTAAGAATTGACAGATAATTGCTTTTTGGCAATTATCTGTTTTTTTATGCCTTTTATCCTAATTTGTGTTTGTTTTGTAATTTAATTAGATATTATTTTTAATAGGGTAAAGTTTGGCGCGCCTTGGGGGGAGTATGCAGAAAAATAATGGATTTACGTTAATAGAGCTGATTGTGACAATTGCTGTTATGGCGATTATTGCGACTTTAGCTGCGCCTTCGTTTGGGAATTTAATTGAAAAAAGAAAATTAGATGCTGAAACAAGAGAGTTATCTTTTGTGTTAAGTGAAGCTCGTGCTCAAGCAACAACATTGAGGTCCAATGTCACCCTTAAATTTCAACATGGCCAAAATACTTCAATTCTAAAGTATTGGGCTCCAAAATCAGAAAATATCATATTAGATAATACTGCAAATGATGTTGATTTTTCAGATGTCGTATTTACACCTATTGGACAACCGTTACAGCGGACAAAAACTATTATTGATCCAGCAGATTCATCTACTAAGGTCGTGAGAATTCCATTGAAATTTTCATTATGTAATCCTGAAATAAAACAAAGTAGAACGATTTCGGTATCGATGAATGGCACTGTGACAAGTATAGAGTCGGGGCAATGCTAATGAGTTCAAAACATATAAAATCACAACATGGCGTGGGACTGATTGAAGTACTTGTTGCTTTGCTTTTGATTGCGATTGGAATTTTAGGTTTTTCTGCCTTGCAATTAAGAGCAATGGATGCAGCAAATGAAGCAGCGGATAGAACCTTCGCTATTAATATTGCACGTGATTTATCTGAGCGAATGAGAGCAAATAAATCTGGTTTTGATCAATATAAAACTTCTATTAATTCGAATAAAATCAATGAGACAGGCTGTGTAGGTAGTACAAATTCATATGCTCCAAGTTGTAATGCTGAAAAAATGGCTGACTATGATGCTTCTGAAATAAATAAGAAGGCTAATGCCAATGGACATATCGTAAGAATAGATGCTTGTCGTGGTTCTACATTAAGCTGTGTTTATGTGGCGTGGGGCGATACAGATATAAAAACATCTATTGATCAATGTGTTTCTACAAGTGGAAGTTATGTTGCTAATGCTCAATGTTTAGTTATGGAGTCTTACTAATGAATAGAGGTCTTCAAAACGCTAATAAAGGCTTTACTTTACTTGAATTAATGATTGCCTTAACACTTGGCCTAATTGTTAGTGCAATAGCAATTCAATTGACCGTAACGGCCCAAAAAGGTGTTTCAAGTCAGCAAGCTATGTCTAATTTACAAAATGATGCTTTATTTGGTTTAGAGGCGGTTGTTAGGGATATTCGCCTCGCAAATTTAAATGCTTCAGATGTCGTTATAAATGACAGCGTTCTGCATGGTGGTATTGTACTTGATGCGAAAAATTATACTTCAAAAAGAACGGGTGCAGGACTGGGTGATGTCGAGCTTGTAGATGCTTTATCGCTAGGTAATATAGAAAATACATCTAATTTGTCGGGTGTAAAAAGTGATCAATTGGTCATTCAATATAAAAATATGATGGAAGATCAGTTTGATTGTGAGGGTGCAAAAATCCCAGTAAATACCTTTGTGGTTCAAAAGTATTTTGTTCGTAAAGACAGTGCTAAAAATGAACCTAATGAACCTTTTTCTTTGGCATGTAAAGCATTTACTTATACAGGTGATGAGCCAGCAAAAATCGATTTAAGTGGAAATGGCGAAATTATTATCCCTCGAGTGGATTATTTTGGGGTCATGTTAGGTGTTGCTAAGGATACATGTGATGCTACCGAAGAAGGAGATGCCTTGATGAGCTGTTTTGGTTATATATCAATAAATGACTATAAGCTATTAACAACGAAGCCTCAAATTGTAATGTTAAAAGTGGGAATGTTGGTACGTTCAACGAATTCTACAGGTAGTAATGATTTATTTAATGAAGATAAATTGTATGAAATATTAAATGTAAATTCTAAATTGAAACCTAATACTAAAAATGACCAATATATGCGCAGCATTGTGACTCAGACTATTGCTCTAAGAAATGGTTTTGGTATAGAGAAGCAGGAATAGGATTGGCGCTATGATCAACATTAAAAATATGAAAAGTCAGTCTGGTGCAGTTTTAATTGTCGTGCTGATCATGCTAGTTATTATTGCTATTGCTGGAACCTGGGCTATCCGTTCAAGCATTACGTCACTCAATATTTCTACCAATGCTCAAGCTCAATCTTTGCTTATGCAAAACAGTGACTCAGTGTTTTACACCCTAGAAAATAAAACGAGTGATGATTTGACATTTGCTCAAATGCGGATTGGTGATGGCATGTTGGCTTATGTGCTGAGACCTGAAAACAAAGGTAAAGAGTTGGTCTTCTGTATTCGTGGGGCTGTGACTGATAATTTTTCGGGTAGTCGTATTGCGAGCTCAGTTTATTGGGTAGGTAATTCAATTATGAATACTGAGTTGGGTGTTAATGGTTTTTGTAAGGTTGAACGTGGTGATTTTATTAGCGGTCGTCAAGCTGTGATGACACAGGTTTCTATTCGTGCAGCAGATGCCTCTCGTGATTGGGAACACATGATGGAAGGTGATGATAAAGAAAGTTCAAAAAGTACTGGTATTCAAAAAGTCGCGATTACAGCGACATCCATATTGCCAAATTTAGGAAATGCAAGTCTTAAACAGGTGAGTGGATGTCTATCAGATTACACGAGCTTTGTAGATCCACTTGTTAAAAATGACACAGTTACCGACTGTCTATCACAATTAAACGTTCCTTATAGTACCCAAGAAATGGAATACAGTCTGCGTACGCTAAAAGCAAACTCGTAGGAGATGAAAAAGATGAAAAAGTTAATAGTTCAAAACCATCCTCTACAGGGTGAAGCTAAAGTGGTACAAAAGCTTAAAGTTTCTGTATTAGCAGCATCAATTACATTATTGATTGCTCAAAGTACAAATACTTATGCAAGTGATATTGAGATTTATACTAAACCATCTTCCACTGCAAGCAGTGCTACAGTCATATTAATGCTTGATACATCTGGAAGTATGGATATTAAAGAAACAAATAATAATGGAGCTTGTGACTTGCCGAGCGGTGTAACGGCAACTAGGCAGACAAATAAAGATCATCCTGATAGTAGCAGAGGCTATAAGGTTAATTATTGTGAAGTAAGTGGTGTAAAAAATTATGTATATAGAAAAGTAGAAGAGTGTACCCGTTGGGGTATATTTGGATGCAGAGAAACAAGGGTTACATGGTATAGCTGTGGAGCTGGTGGGGCTGGATCAGCCACTAAAAGCTCTACAACCTGTGCTAATCGGTTAGATTCTCCACCGTCTACCTCCGGATATTTACCTGAAAATGGAGGGTGGGGAGATGATGGTGTATATTATTATAATTCCCCAGGTTCAACTTACATTTATGATCGAATTAGTCGTTTAAAAAATGCGCTATATGATTTAGCGACAACAGCCCCTTATGATGAAAAGACAAATCCCGAAGGTATTAAGGAAAATGTTCAAATAGGTATTGGAACATTCCCTTATACGTCAAGTTCTGAAAATAATTTAAGAGGATATATTCGAATTCCAGCTGCCCCTTGGAATGCTACACAAAAAGCGAAAGTTTTAGCAATGATTAGGTCATCTGATTTTAAAGGCTATGGTGGTACTCCAACTTCTGCCGCGTATGCTGAGGCAGCTGCATATTTATTGGGCACGACTACTGGTGGTGGCTCTTATAGTGGAATGGATAAGGCACTAAATGGCGCTGCTAATGGCTCAAAATATAATTCACCGTTAAGTACAACAACAGCATCTTGTAGTGGACAAGGCATTTACTTTTTAACCGATGGACAGCCACAGTCACCTAAAAGTACGAATACAGACGTACTAATGGCAAAAGCCTTGAATATAGATACTTATGAAATTAGTGAGGGTATTAGTAATAATGGTTTATATGATGATGGGAGTTTTAAATCCGATTGGAAGGCAATAGGATCTTTTGCTAAGTCGTTAAATGATTTGGAACTTGTGCGAAAAGCATCAGGGATTGAAAACTTGTCTAGACCCGTGGTAACGGCTGTGGTTGGGTTTGGGTCAGGGATTACAGGTAATGACAGGACTAATGTTGAAGCATGGGGTAAGCATGCAAATGATGGCGGTGTATATGGACAAGGAGGTTACATTCCTGCTTCAGAGCCAGAAGAAATTGTTAAAAGTTTAAACGATTTTATTACAGGTGTTTCTGGAACGATACCGAGTATTAGTACAGGTTCATCTACAATTCCTTTGGATGCACTCAATCCTGAGGTAATTCAACCTTATTCTTATTTTCCACAGTTTGAACCTAAGGTTGCAGATGAGGCAAAACAACAATTATGGTTTGGTAATTTAAAAAAATTCCATGTTGTCAATAATGGAGTCTTTGCTGATGATAATGGGACGAAGAGAGTTGTTGTAGAGGTTGATAAAAAAAGTCGATTGCAAGATTTACAAGATATTTGGGGTGAAGGAATAGCTTCTGCAGATTTGGCTGTTTATGCTAAATATGGAGCATTAGCAAAACTGCCGTTAGGTACATCAATTGCAACGGATTCCACTATTACAGGACGTAATTTACACACAGATTATGAATTTGATAGTACAGAAAGTGCAGGTAATCAAATTAAGCAGAATTTAGGACTAGTACGAATTACACATCAATATACAACTGATGCAAAAACCAAGACTGATGATGCCAATCGTATTAAAGGACTCATGGGGCTGCTGGGATATAATATTTCTGATGCCAATCAAGATTTATCTTCTGTACCTGCTGAAATGCGTCAGATGGGAAGTCTACTGCATTCTTTACCTGTTCTACTTACACAAGAAGGCGAAGCTGTAGCGAAACTTAATGATGATAAGAAGGTTTATATTGATACCAAAGGTCGTAAAGATTTTGTACTTTTTGGAACGACACAAGGCTTATTGCATGTAGTTGATGCAGAAGATGGTGTGGAAAAATTTAGCTTTTTACCTAAAGAAATGGCGGAAAAGCAATATGAATTATTTAAGTATGGTGCAGGCACTTGGAATCATGGTAAAGATGGGCTTTATTATGGAGTAGATGGTGAGTGGACTGCTCATACTGTATACGTAAGTAAGGATGATGGTACTTTAACCGTCGATGGTGTGGCTCGAAATGTTGTCGGTGGTGATGAAGGCGAAAAAGAAAACCTAAAGGGTAAGCAATGGGTTTATGGTGGTCTGCGTATGGGGGGCAGAAGTTACTATTCGCTTGATTTAACAGGTTTGAGTGGCTCCAACTCATTTGTACCCAAAATTAAATTTCATATTGATCCAAATACTGGCACGGTAAAACGTCAGCGCGTAAAAACAAATGGCGAAAAAGAGCTAGTTGTAAAGCATTATCCTGCTGTTGAAAAAATGGGACAAAGCTGGTCAAAACCAAAACTTGATTATGTAAATTGGAATGGTCAACGTAAATTAGTTATGTTCGTGGGTGGTGGCTATGATGCAGGTGGTGTGAACGGTGATGGCTTACGCGATGTAAATGGTGTGCGTACAGGGTATGACGGTTACGAAAAATATGATTACAAACAAGACAATGAAATTGGCGCTGGCGTTTATATGTTTGATGCCGATAATGGTGATCTACTCTGGTATTCGAGCAAGACGAAAGCTACAGCAGTTGATACGGATGACATAAAATACAGTCAACCAGATAAATATACTCAAGATGATAACTTGCAATATAGTGTTGTAAGTGAAATTAAAACAGTTGATCGTAATAATGATGGTATTGTTGATCATCTATATTTTGGTGACCTTGCAGGTCAAGCTTTCCGTGTAGATCTTAATAGACCTGCCGATCATGGATATACATTTGAACCCCAAGTTACCCGCATTTTAAACTTAAATAATAGCAACGGGAAAAGTCCTAGATTTTATTTACAACCTGTGTTTACAGCGCACCACAGCACGAGTAAAACAGAGGGTGGTAATATTGTAATGGCTACCTTTATTTCAGGGAATAAAAGTTCGCCATTACTGGGTACAAGTGAATCCCCGCAAAAAGATGCAACTGGTTTAACTATGGATGCTGTATATGGTATTTATCAATACGATATTCTGCCTACTGGTGAGTATTATCCAGATAATACTTCGTCTGAAAGTAAAAATAAGGATAAAACGCTTTCAACTGATTCTGTAACGGCTGACCTTAAAAAACTTATGCCGTTAAGTACGATTGTAAATGATAAGACGGCAACGACTATGCTTGGTGCAAAAATTAGCCCAACCAATGGTTGGGGGGGGTGGTATTATCAGTTGAATAAAAATATCGATGACGGTGCTGAGGTTGCTGGTGTTGTAAAAGGGATTACACCTTTAGTTGCGATGGAAGGAAATCTATATGTAACACTTTATGATTCATCAGAAGCCGGTTCTACTGAAACTTGTGGAGCGGGTGTAAAAGGACAAAGTTTTACCCAAAGATTATGTCTACCTACTGGTGTGTGCCAAGAAAAAGCAAATTTTAAATATAATTTAGGTTCAGGCATTGTGAGTTTGAATGTTGGCCCAATGTCAAGCAACAAGGGTAATAAAGGTATTATTATCCCTGATCCAACTAGAGCAGAGAATATTAAGTGTGAAGGTGTAGATTGTCCAACAGCTGGTAATCGATTTATACCTGCAGGTGGCGCTTTGAGATTTATTCCACATCGTTGGTATGAACGTTATTCAACGAAGGGGCAATAAAATGAAAAATGATTCGTTGTTGTCATCGAAGAATACTAAAGGTTTTACTTTAATAGAATTAATGATTGTTGTTGTGATTGTCGCAGTGCTTGCGGCAATTGCACTACCTTCATACCAGCTTTATATTCGTAAGGGAAATTTAGCTCAAGCGCAGCAAGAAATGCAAAAACTAGCTGAGCAACTTGAACGGCATAAAGCCAAAAACTTTAGCTATAAGGGATTTGATGCGGCTTATCTTTATAAGGATAAGGCTGGAACCTTAAGTAGTAACTTTGATGTTGCTGCTCAAGAAGTTCAACTCCCATTGGATACAGCCAATCCTAGATATAAAATATCAATAATTGGTTTTTATGCAGTAAATGAGTATTCAAAAGATGAAGAAGGAAAAATTACTGGAGTAAAGGAAACAGAAATTAAATTTGATAAATTAAACAAAGTAATAAATTTTGATAAAGCAACACAAGCAGATATGTTTGTCATTGGTAGAGATTGGGCCATGCAAGCAGAGAGCTTAGATGGTCAAAATTATAAATTATTGCTTAATAGTAGGGGGGTCAAATGTATGAATAAAAAAGATTATACAAAAGTCACCTATCTTACATGCGGTACAGAACTTGATGGAGCTCAATCATGGTGAAGCAAGGATTTACATTGATTGAACTTATGATTGTTGTCGCAATTATTGCAATTTTAGCAGCGATAGCATATCCGTCTTATACTGCCTATACAATTAGAACAAATAGAGCTGATGCTCAGTCTGAATTAATGTTCATTGCGCAAAGAATGACAGAGTATAAAGGAGTAAATGGTTCCTTTAATGGGGCAACTGTTCAAAAGTTATATGGTCAAACAACTATTCCCAGAACTAAAGCCTTATATGATGTGTCGTTTGAGCCTTCAGCAGTTGAAGCAACGAAATGGACTTTAGTTGCTAAGCCAAAGGTGTCAACAATGCAAAAAGATAATGGATGGTTGTGTTTGAATTATAAGTCGCAACGTTATTGGGAAAAAGGTGTAAATAGTTGTAATGGTCTTTCTGCCACCTCTAATTGGGACGGCAAATAACCTCAAATTCAAAATTGTGGATAAACACTTTTTGATCTTTCATTCAGGGCAAATTTCACGTAAAATATTGCCCTCTATGAAAGGGGTTTGAGCTGTATCGATGGTCGGTACAAGGATAATCCGTAAAAACTATAAGGTTCTATCATGGTTGTTATTCGTCTTGCACGCGGTGGTGCTAAAAAACGTCCGTTCTATCAAATCATTGTGACTGATAGCCGTAATGCACGTGACGGTCGTTTCATCGAACGTATCGGTTTCTTCAACCCTACAGCTCAAGGTAAAGCAGAAAAACTTCGTTTAGATGCTGACCGTTTTGCTCACTGGGTTTCTCAAGGTGCTCAACCTTCTGATCGTGTTGCTTCTTTAGCTGCTCAAGCTAAGAAAGCTGCAGTTGCTGCATAATTTTTATATAAATTAGGTAGTAGCTTGCCCATGACACCAACACAGAATGTTCCCGAAGATCGTATTCAGATTGGACAGTTGCGTTCAGCATATGGATTAAATGGGTGGCTCTGGGTCTATTCCAATACAGAACCTATGAGCAACATATTTGACTATCTGCCTTGGTACATTGAGACCAAAGCAGGTTGGCAAATTGTCGATGTAAAACGTTGGAAACCACATGGTAAAGGCCTGGTAGTTTCGCTTAAAGGTGTGAGTGATCGCACTGGTGCAGACGAACTGGTTGGCTCCAATGTCTGGATCTCTAAATCGCAACTGCCTCAAGCAGGCGTAGATGAGTACTATTGGTCTGATTTAAAAGGTCTAACTGTGTTAGGTCTGGATGATGAAGAACAAGAAGTCAATCTCGGTCAAATTTTTGAGCTGTTTGAAACAGGTGCTAACGATGTGATGGTGGTTCGCGCAACTGCCGACAGCATTGATGGCGAAGAGCGAATGATCCCATGGCATAAAGATGTGGTGCAACGCGTTGATCTTGAAGCTGGTCGTATCTACGTCAATTGGGGCGTAGACTACTAAGAATTTTTCGGAAATACGGGAGTCTGCGATGTTTTTTGCAGTCATTACGCTTTTTCCTGAAATGTTTGAAGCGATTACAGCCTATGGTATTAGCGGGCGCGCAGCAAAACGTGAGTTGATGCAAATTCATTGCATCAATCCTCGCGATTATGCGACGGGCAACTATAAACGGGTGGATGAACGTCCATTCGGCGGTGGTCCGGGTATGGTGATGATGGCTGAGCCTTTGGCAAAAGCAATCCAGCATGCCAAAGAGCTTGCAACGCAAGCAGGTGCAGTTCAGGTTCCTGTGGTGTATATGTCACCGCAAGGAAAGACCTTAAACGAAACTGCGGTACAGGATTTTGTCAAATATGACGGAATCATCGTACTGTGCGGACGTTATGAAGGCGTCGATGAACGTTTGATCCAGCAATATGTTGATCAGGAATGGTCAATTGGAGATTATGTCTTATCGGGTGGTGAGCTTCCTGCGATGGTTTTATTGGACAGTATTATCCGGAGACTTCCAGGTGCCATGTCTGATGAACAGTCACACGTGCAAGACTCATTTGTGGATGGTCTTCTAGATTGCCCACAATATACCAAGCCAGATCATTTTGAAGGTTTGGATGTGCCTGAGGTGTTAAAGTCCGGGCATCATGCCAATATTGAAAAATGGCGGTTTTTGCAGCGATATCAGCGTACACTTGAACGCCGCCCAGAGTTGGTGGAAAAAGTCGAACTGACCAAGCAGCAGAAAAAATGGCTAAAAGATTTGTAAGATATTAATGAGTAATCATTTCTATCTTCAAGCAAGTACTTAAAATCATTTAAGTATTCTTTAATAGGCTCTTTATGGTTGAGATGGTCAACCATAAAGGGAAAGATAATCGGGTGTATGCGCTTTAGCCTCTATACCCAGCGATGATCAGACCTCTTCTGACTCGCATATATTGGAGATACCCCATGAGCGGTAAGCATCCTTTAGTTCAAGTAATTGAAAACGCACAATTGAAACAAAACATCCCTGCTTTTGCACCAGGTGATACAGTTATTGTTCAAGTTAAAGTAAAAGAAGGCGACCGTGAGCGTTTACAGGCGTTTGAAGGCGTTGTAATTGCTAAGAAAAACCGTGGTTTGAACTCTGCGTTCACAGTACGTAAAATTTCTAGCGGTGTTGGCGTTGAGCGTGTATTCCAAACTCACTCTCCAATCGTTGCTGGTATCGAAGTGAAACGTCGTGGTGACGTTCGTCGTGCTAAACTTTACTACCTACGTGAATTGTCTGGTAAAGCTGCACGTATTCGTGAAAAATTACCAGCTCGTAAAACTAAAGCTTAATTTTAAGTTTTATACGAGTGAAAAAATGCGCCTTTGGGCGCATTTTTTTATGTCTGGTTATTTTAATAAATTATAAACCTTGCAGTTTTAAGCGGTTGGCATGCTGGCGATAGGCAGCAACCGGATCAGGTGCAAAGGTACCTTTGATGCCAAACAACAAGTTGATTTCATCCAGATGATTCCATGGATAATCATCACGAATCGTTTTACCAAATTTGGCACTACACACCGACACGATTCCATCATTCGCACCAGCCTTACTCGCAGAAAGCAGATCCAAGGCTTTCATGGCGGCATCGCTGACATCTAGGGGATTGGTCACGGGTTGATTGCCCGTCATTGAATACAGTGCAATGCCTTGGTCTGTATATTTGCCTTCACCACATGGGCTCAGCGAAAGACCGAGTTTAAAGCGCTGGTTAAATTCGGCTGTGCCTTCAATTGAGGTACTGTGTCCTGCTGCCAGAGCGTTATGTGGGAAAGCTTGACCATCTAAGCCTTGTGCCCACATGATGACGTTGCCAAAACTGCTGATCAGGGTATTGAGCAGTTCAGATGTTCCGGTTTGATTAGCAAGTCGCATGACATCAGAAGCAACAATTGTCCCTTGGTTGGCACCGCCCACAGTCATCACTGAGGCTACATGTTGCGGCATCACCCCGGCTGCATAACGCACGCTATGCGCACCATGACTATGACCAATTAAATTCAGTTTTTTGGCGCCGGTGATTGCCATGACTTCTTTGAGTTGCTCCACATATTGTTCACCTCTGATTTCGCTGGAATTGAAAGGTGAGATGCGGGTGGCAAAGGCAGTTGAACCATTACGGGCTAAATCTGGCAAAATTTGATACCAATAGTCCATGCCTAAGGCATCAAAACCAATGCGATTAAAGCGACCATGCCATGTGCAAAGACAATCGGGTATTGTGTTTTGGCATAATTGGACACGACAAATCTGGATTCTGCTAGCTGCAAATTGGAAGCCTGTACATATTGGCCCGTAAATAACACGCAGCATAAGGTTATCAAATGCGTTTTAATTTTCATAAAGTTCCATTTTGGCGTTTTAAAAATTAAAAAATCCCTGCACATTGTGATGACAGGGATGAGATTGAATTACAGGCCTTGCAATTTGAGCCGGTTGGCATGCTGGCGATAAACATCGACTGGGTCTGGAGCAAAGATATTCTTTAATCCGAGGAACTGGTTCACTTCATCCAGATGGTTCCAGTTGTAGTTATCCCGAATCGTTTTACCGAATTTGGCACTACAGCGGGAGACCAGACCATCATTTTCCTTGCCGCCATCTATGAGTAGAGCTGTAACTTTGAGTGCTGAATCAGGATCGAGCGGGTTGGTGACTTGACCTATACCTGTGAATGAATAATGACGAATATCACCGTCTTTTTCCTTACCTTCACCGCAGGCAGTGGTTGGCATACCGAGCGGATATTTCTGGTTGAATTGAGCGGATCCTGCCAGGGTCAGGCTGCTACCACCGGCCAGAGAATCATGCGGGAAACTGTTCGGATCCAACCCTTGTGCCCAGGTGATGGCCTTAGACACCAGGTTGATACCACCGACTAAAGGCCCTTGTATCGGTGTACCTTCTGCTTGCAGGATCAGGTCTCCAACCGGGGAGCCCTTATGCGGAGCACCGACAGAAGTCAGGGAAGCGACTATTCCATTCCCTGCACCTGCGACATAACGAATGGTCGGGCCGCCATGGGAATGACCGATCAGATTGACTTTCTTTGCACCGGTGATGGCCAGAATTTCATTTACCTGCTCTAAAAGTTGCTCACCCCGAATTTCCGATGAGTTAAAAGGCGAGACACGTGTTGCCCAGACATTACCGCCATTACGCGCCAGATCCGGTAAAATCTGATACCAGTAATCCAGTCCAAACTGGTCAGTACCGATCCGGATGAAACCCGCCATACCATGTGCAAAGACAATCGGATATTGGGTCTTGGCATATTGTGAACTGGCTTTTGCTGTGACCTGACTGGCCTGGGTGGATGCCTGGGTGCTGAGACATGTACCCGCCAGCAGCAGGCCGGGGATTAATATTCCGAATTTCATTATATTTTCCTCACTTTTGTTGTTTTAACGGGATGATCCTCATCCAGTTGCCTAAAGTTCCCCTATGTAGCAGGGACTCAGTTTCCTAAGTTTTTTTAATTAATAAAGATGATCTATTCATAAAATAAGTGATTTATAAGCCTTGCAGCTTGAGCCGGTTGGCATGTTGGCGATACAGTGCGACCGGATCCTGCGCGAAAGGACCCAAAATGCCAAAAAACTGGTTTACTTCATCAAAGTGGTTATGGGCATAGTCCTGACGGATGATTTGGCCATAGCGTCCGCTATACAGCGGTAGAGCACCATCATTGGCTTTTCCTTTCAGGAAACTGCTACCTAAAGTCACGACTGTAGACTCTATCGCATCCAAGGAATTGGTTGCCTGCCGGTTGCCCATCCAGGAATAGTGGTAAATTCCATTGGATGTAAGTTTGCTGCCTTGGGTCTGACAGTTTTGGGGAATGGCAGAGGAGCCATATTTCACATTGAAGGCCTGAATCGCCTCTGGATTCATGGCTTGCAGTGCCTCAATCATACTGACCGGATACTGGTTAGCTGTAACCAGATTCATGCTATGGCCCAAAATTGTACCAATGGCATGGATAAAGGGTTCAAGCAGTGGCGTCTGGCTGGCATTGACAAAAACCGGGGTGCCTTGCATCGCCCCGGCAATGGCGGTTAAAAAGGCGGCTTTATGCGGTGCAACGCCCTCGATATATTGAATTGTTGGGCCACCTTGGCTATGCCCAATCAGATTGACTTTCTTCTGGCCCGTCAGTGCCAGTATTTCATCAATTTGCATCAAGAGCTGTTCACCGCGCAGTTCATTGGACGCAACAGCAGACAATTCGGCAGAAAACACCCGTGCACCATGCCGGCTCAGGTCTTGGGGAATCTGATACCAATAATCTAAACCGATGTGATCTGTTCCAATCCGGTTAAAACCTAGACCAAAACCATGAACAAAGACCATCGGGTATTTTGTCTTGGCATAACTCGAGAGGACAAAATTGCTTTTATATTCCTGTAATGCCGAGGCTTGCACAGGGCCAGTTAATAGGGAAACCAGTAGCAAAAAGCTTAAGTAAGATATTATTTTTTTCATTGCAGCTTCCCGATCGCGGATAGGTCAAATAAAAAGAACCAGAAAAAAAGCCTATATTTCAGCTGAAAATACAGGCACTCTGGGGTTATAAACCTTCTAATTTGAGTCGGTTGGCATGCTGGCGGTAGAGGGCGACCGGATCTGGTGCAAACACGCCTTTCAGACCAAACATCATATTGGCCAGGTCCGTATGATTGAGTTTGTACTGGTCATGAATCACCTTGCCCATGAACGCACTACAACGTGAAACCATGCCATCATTGTCTTTACTGCCATAAGATAAAGGGCCGAGCTGCATCAGGATCGTATCAATATCCAGGGCATTGGTGGCTTGGGCCACACCCGTCCATGAATAATAATGAATGCCTTTACTATCTTTCTGTTTTAAATTTTTATTGCAGTTTTCTTTGGACGCCAATACACCATCTTTGACCACCTGCTGCGCCACTGTGGCATTAAAAGTATTTGAGCCGGTCTGGGTCAGGGATTTCATGGAAGCATCAAAATCAATTTCCAGTTCAGGCTTAAACTGACCCAGTGCAATCAATGGACCAATAATATAATCACCTAAAATGTTAAAGGCGGTACGCGTCAGGCTATTGTTCTGAATATCATCTGCCACTTTGGAGCCATGGTAGGTTCCTGCAACGCCGGTAATAGAGGCGATATACTGCGGCTGGGTCGCTGCAACATACAGCACTGTTGGTCCACCATGGGAATGGCCAATCAAGTTCAGTTTTTGCTTTCCGGTAATTGCCAGAACCTCTTCAACCTGATGGATTAGTTGTTCTCCGCGATGCATCGTTGTATTTGCCGGCGATAATTGTGCCGCAAAGACGGTAGAGCCATTACGTGCCATATCTGGCAGAATCTGATACCAGTAATCCAGCCCGATACTATCAGTGCCAATACGTGACCAGCCTAACCAGCCATGCACCATCAGGATCGGATATTTGGTCTTGGCATAGTCAGACCGGGTCTTTTCGATGACTTGTGTTGCACTCGCTGCCGCCTGAGTGTGTGCAGAAAAACTGAATCCTAGAGTTGTCGCTAAAGCCACAGTCAGTAACTGGGCTGTCTTGCTGAAAGTATGCATAGCTGTCCCTTTTTAATTTTATCGTTATTCAAGCAATCATTGCTTTTTGTATAGTGTTGCAAGCCACAAATCAGACGATGAAAATACAGTTTCGGCCTTCAGTGGCTGAGCAATTTTTCTTTTGAAGAAGCGGTATTTTTTCACTTCAGAGGTCTAAAACCATGTCATTTGGGGACATGCAGGACAGGAGGGATTTACATTGTAAATATATGTTTTATTAACAGATGTATTTAAATAAAAAGTCTTTGAAATCATTAAACTTCGTCTAAGTTATTTTGTGTAAATACGAAATATTTGGAAACAACTATAAAAGATCATTTTGAGAAAAAATATAAAGTTATCAAAAGGGCATTTATAAAAAAGCCATCAACAGGTGATGGCTTTTAGGCTTAGTCAGCAAAGGGTAGCTTGGCTCCCTGATCATGAACCTGTTCAAAGGTTTCTACCCGCAGCTGTTCTTGCGGTGTATTGAAATGCTTGCTACGCAGCTGGGCAATGGCTTGCTGTTTGGCAGTATCGGACATGCTGGATTGGGTAATCTGATCCCGTTCATCTAAATAGCCCGTCACCCGGTTTTTCCAGTCGCTGCGTTGTACATCCAGTTGTTCCAGTCGTTGTGTGGCTTCAGGACCGACCAGATTTATCCGCATCTGCCGGATTTCATCACGGGAACCGCCCCGGGCTTTAATATCAGCGGTGAGTTTGCGCAGATCTTCCAGTTTATTCAGTTGTTCCAGATTTTCCTGCCAGTCCTGCGGGAGTTGCTGAAACAGTGCTTTGAGCTTTTGAGCTTTTTCAGTCTCAGTCAAGCTTTTGTCTGCCAATACGCTCATCCGGTCCAGGGTATATTCATGATAGGCATCTTCTGTGCCAAACAAGCCCTCAATTTCATACTTGGAAAAGTACTGCTGGCGCAAATTCTGGGTAGTGTTATAGATACTGCGGTAATAGGCAGGATCTTCCTGATTCAACCCAGCCGGTGCAGCGAGCTGGCCCAAACCCTGACGGTACTGGATATAACGATCCCATAAATCCAGAATTTGCGAGAGTCCCGGTTCTTTATGATTCTGGCGAATATAGGCTTTAAAATCCTGCTGGATCTGCT
Organism: Acinetobacter sp. AR2-3; assembly: GCF_001878775.1. Classification (NCBI taxonomy): domain Bacteria; kingdom Pseudomonadati; phylum Pseudomonadota; class Gammaproteobacteria; order Moraxellales; family Moraxellaceae; genus Acinetobacter; species Acinetobacter sp. AR2-3. Next base: position 123,775 of record NZ_MJIQ01000038.1, on the reverse strand, counting down.
GCAGATTTTTTTCACCAAATTGGGTAATAAAATATTCAAAACAGTTGCGGGTCTGTTCATTCACGATCAGACGATTGCTGACATCTAACTGCATTTGACAATTAATTTCGGTATCTTGTTGGCTGGCACTGGGGAAGGAAGCATTGGCAGGGCCATTGACCAAGCGTACGGTTTGCTCTGCCTGAGTTTCAGTTAAAGGCGTTTTTGTCCCGGTATCTGTTTGAGTATTTTCTTTTGGGGACAGCCATAAGATCAGCGTGAGAATGCACAGCACCAGCAACGCCAGAATGATCCATATTTTATATTTCTGCATATCCTATGCACCTATTTTCTCGTTATTTCATTATTTTTAGAGGTTTAAGCTTTTTAAAAGCGTTGAGTTGTTCAAACCGGCTCAATATGCCATAAAAATCATCAGATACTATAGAAAAGTTGTAAATCCTCTCGCAGGGTTTTACCATGGCGCCAATTTATAAAATGTCTGATTTTTTGCCATGAAAGCATCATCTCCTAAAATTCAGCGTCGTCATCTTAGTGGTGTCTTCCTGCTTAATAAGCCTTTGGGCATCAGTTCCAATGCTGCATTGCAAAGAGTCCGCTGGTTGTATCGGGCACAAAAAGCCGGCCATACCGGTGCGCTGGATCCGCTGGCATCCGGTTTATTGCCCGTGTGTTTGGGGGAGGCGACCAAGTTTTCGCATTATTTATTAGATTCGGTCAAGCGTTATCAGACGACCGTATTTTTGGGGCATAGCACCACCACGGGAGATGTGGAAGGCGAGGTGCTTCTGGAAAAAGCGGTTCCTGAATTATCCGAGTCTTTGATTCAAAAAACACTGGCGCAATTTGTGGGTGATATCCAGCAAGTGCCGCCGATGTATTCTGCCTTGAAAAAAGAAGGCCGTCCTTTATACGAACTGGCGCGCAAAGGTATCGAGATTGAGCGTGAAGCACGTCCGATTACAATTTTAGCGATTGAGCTTTTATCCTTTACCGAAAACAGTATTACGCTGGATATTACCTGTTCTAAAGGCACTTATATCCGGGTATTGGGTGAAGATATTGCCAAAGCACTGGGAACTTATGGCCATCTGACTTATCTGCACCGCATCAAAACCGGTCATTTTGATTTGATCCCGAGTTATACCATTGAATATCTGGAAAGCCTGAGCGAAGCAGAGCGTGATGCACTGTTGTTGCCGGCCTATGCACCGGTTGATCATTTTCCAAAAGTGCAGGTACCCGAAGGTCGCGCAGAATATTTTAGCCGCGGCATGGAAAGCAATATCGAACATGAAGCAGCTGAACAGGTGCTGGTTTTTGATGGCGAGAAATGTCTGGGGCTGGCAGAAATTACCGACAAAAAACGTCTGGTACCCAAACGCGTCCTGAACCTCTAATCGAGTCAAGATATGGAAATAGAGATCATCATCAGTCTGGTTGTCTTTGCATTTTTTGCAGGGGCGATTGATGCTGCCGTGGGTGGTGGTGGTCTGATCCAGATCCCGGCAATTATGGGGAGTTTACCGCATTTACAGCCTGCTACGGTCTTTGGCACCAATAAACTCGCGTCCATTTGTGGCACCGCTTCTGCGGCATTTTCCTATCTGCGTCAGGTAAAACTGCCGTGGCTGCTCTTGGGCGTGATTGCACTGTGCAGTTTTGTCAGTTCTTTTATGGGTGCAGCCAGCGTTACGCTAATTCCAGTCGAGATTCTTAAGCCTTTTGTGCTGGTCATGTTGATCGTGATCGCCATCTATCTTTAGTGTGAAAGAGGACTCCACCCAACATTAGGGTGGAGGTGAATTTCACGACTTTTTTTTAGTGCAATATGATAGAATAATTTGCATTAAGTTTCTGTATCTAAATAGATTTAAGGCGAAATGAAGATCAACAAAGCGTACAAATTTAGGCTTGAGCCTAATGCGGAACAAGAGCTTGTTTTAAACAAGTTGCTTGGCTCTGCACGTTTTGTTTGGAATCAAATTTTAGCTGTATCATTTGAGATGCTTGCTAAAAATGAGCGAATCAACAAAGTTAATTTAGTCAATAAAATTCCTGAATTACGCAAAAAACCTGAATGTGCTTTTTTAGAAAAAAGCTCTAATGGTGTTTCACTCCAACAAAAAGTCCGTGATCTTGGTGATGCTTGGGCTAAATTTTTTGATAAAAAAGAACAAGCCAAGTTAAAGCAAAAACCATTTAAGCCTAAAAAACCAAGATTCTTTAAGTTGACCGATGGCAGTGAAATTCAGCTTAGACCACTCATGCCACGATTTAAAAAGAAATCTGATGGTTATGATTCAATTCGCATTGTTCAATTTGGCAGATATTGTTGGGTTAAAGGTAATCAGGTTAAGTTGCCTAATGACATTGGCGTTGTGAAATTCAGAAAATCACAAGAGATTCTTGGTGAAATCAAGAATGTCACAATCTCAAAGCATGTTGGAAAGTGGTATATCTCTTTCGGTGTTGAAAGCACAATAGATGCACCGATTCACCCATCCAAATCAGCCATTGGTGTTGATCTAGGTGTTAAAAAATTAATTACAACATCTAGTGGTCAGGTGTTCGACCCGATCAATAGTTTTAAAGCTAATCAAGTTAAATTAGCTAGGCTTCAACGCAAGTTGAAGAAGAAAACCAAGTTCAGCCAAAATTGGAAAAAGCTCAATTTAAAGATCAATAAACTACACCATCATATTGCCAATATTCGGCATGACTACTTGCATAAAGTCACTACAACTCTCAGCAAAAACCACGCAATGATCGTAGTTGAGGACTTAAAAGTAGCCAATATGTCGAAGTCAGCAAAAGGTACAATCGAGAACAAAGGAAAGAATGTGAAAGCCAAGTCAGGCTTGAACAAATCAATTCTTGATCAAGGTTGGTCAATGCTTGTCAAAATATTGGAGTATAAGCAACAATGGCGAGGTGGTTTACTCGTTAAAGTTGACCCTAGATATACAAGTCAAACTTGTAGCTCATGCGGTCATGTAGCGAAAGAGAATAGACAAACTCAATCTAAATTTGAGTGTGTTGAATGTGGCTTTAGCGAGAATGCGGATATTAACGCTTCTCGCAACATTTTAGCGGCAGGACATGCCGTTTTGTCTGTGGAGGGTCGATGCGGTAAAGGTCGCCCTGTGAAGCAGAAAGCAAGTGAAATCCGTGAGGAAGTCACCTAAGAGCTTTTGCTTTTAGAATCCCCCCACTTGAGATAAAATGAAAGTGAGGGGAGTATGTCAAACCTTAATGAAAAAACAGTTCGGCCAGGTGCATACCGAACAAAAACTGAATCGGAAAATGCTGATTCTGGCCGCTTTGGGCAGTCTGGCGATAGGCTTTTATGATGGTATCTTTGGTCCGGGCACCGGCAGTTTCTTTATTTTCTTTTTTATTCGCTATTTAAGCGTCGACTTCCTGCATGCATCGGCTTTATCGAAAATTGCCAATTTCACCACCAACCTGGCCGCCTTAAGCTTTTTTATTCCCAGTGGCAATGTGCTGTTTATGGTTGGGGCAATGATGGCGGTAGCCAATATTTGTGGTTCCTTGGTCGGGGTGCGCTTGGCATTTAAATATGGCAGTGGCTTTATCCGGATTTTATTCCTGATTCTGGTCAGTCTGCTGATTTGCCGGATGGCATACCAGATGTTTTTTTAGATCTAAACCCGATGTAAATCATTCTCGATATTAAAATTTCTTAACAAATCACTGTATAAACTGCGTCTGAACCTGTTCTGAAAATCTTCTAGAATCAATGATATGAAAAATAAAACAATCGGAGAAATATCGGAATGACGACTATTTTTGAAGCATTAAGAGAGAGTCATGAGATTCAGCGTGATCTTGCAGAAAAATTATTACAGACTTCCGGGGATACACCAGAACGCCGCGAGCTGTTCAAGCAACTCAAAAATGAATTATTTGCCCATGAAGCTGCGGAAGACCGTTATTTTTATATTCCCTTGATGATGACCGATTCGGGCCTGAATATTACCCGCCATGCCTTGGCGGAACATCATGAAATGGATGAAATGATCGAGGAATTAACTGCAACTGAATTGAGTAATCCAGGCTGGATTGCCATTGCTAAAAAACTTTCCGAAAAAGTGCATCATCACTTAAAAGAAGAGGAACATGGTTTCTTCCAGCAGGCCGGTAAAATTCTGGGTGAAGAGCAGAAGACCGCTTTAGCAGTGCAGTACAAGAATGAATACCAGCGTTATAAAGACATGAAAAAAGATATGCTGGTACAAAACTAAACATCGAAAAGATGACATTTGATTAGCTACTTTTCCATAACTTATAACTCAAATTAGATGTATGAGTTATAAGTTATGCATGTTTAGCTTAAGAAGATGATTGTACAGCCTCATTTCTTAAAAATTTAAATGCTTTTGTGTAGGCAATCTCCATACTTTGGAAAGACCCAAAGTAGGCAAAAGTCTTTTGTTACCCATACACGACGTCCTGTCGTGATGGGTAACATGTGGCATCCTTGCCACACTCGCGTATCAAAAATCTCTTTATTGCAACTAGGGCATCTGATCATCTTTTTATCTGGAGATATGGGATTTTTATCCATTCATCTATTTTTTTAGTTATATCAAAGGGGTAAAGTGAAGAGATTAATGATGAGATATATTTAGTTGTTCAAATTCCAATAAGCCTTTTAGGTATTCTTTTCTCCCGATCCTTGACGGGCGGCACGTACAGTCACGCCGACTGATGCCAGCATGATACAGATCAGTGCCACGGTCTGAAGAAGCGTAATTTTTTCGCCTAATAGTACAAAACCGGCCAGTGCAGCCAAAGCCGGAGACAGGCTGGACAGGGTACCATAGCTGGTTTTATTCAAATGCTGAAGTGCCTTTAAATCCAGAGCATAAGGAATGGCTGTTGCCAGTACAGCAATGCTAATTGCCTTGCCCCAATGTTGCGTATCAATCAATGCGGGCGTGTTGTTGTAGAGACCGATAGGTAGCAGACACAAAGCCGAGATACTGATGGCAATGGTCAGCGCATGCATGCCGATATTCTGCTGAACTACGCGTTGCCCGAAGAAAATATACAGTGCCCAACATAAACCCGCACCTAAAGCACAGGCGGCGCCCAGAAGGTCGAAATTACTACTATTGGCCTGTCCCCATGGCACCATTAACGCAATGCCTAAAATGGCCATCAATACCCAAATATAATCACTACGATGTTTGATCGAGAGCAGGGCCAGACCTAAAGGACCAATAAACTCCAGACCGACTGCAATTCCCTGCGGTAATCTTCCTAGAGACAAATAGAATAAAATATTCATGACCCCTAAAGCGGCGCTATAGCAGAGTAAATCCCGCCATTTCAAAAAAGGCAAACGGGAAATAATTTTCCAGGAACGGAACATCACCCCAACAATAATTGCTGCAAAGCACAGCCTTAAAATGGTCACAGTAATCGGATCCAGCACACTAAACAGCTGTTTGGCAAAAGATGCACTGATCTGGTAGGAGGTCATGGATAAGACCATGAACAATACGGCAAGGAGTTGGGTGTTTGGCATGAAAGCAGCTTCTACCCAGAATGGGTGAAAATGAGAAATAGGGGAAAGTGAAATTATAGCAAACTGGTTAATTTTTAATGAGTAGGGCAAGGAAATATTTTGCCGATGCGAGCTTAAATTTTGATTCAATCAAGTTAAGTTTTGGCCCAATCAAATACCTAAAGATTTTAAATTCAAAGTTAATCTTCTATGTCATTGCGGTTACAAATTAATCAATTTTTAAATTGATCTTGTTTTTATATTATTAAAATATCTTAGACCTCGTGATTCGGGTTAGCTTTAAAATAACAATGAAAACATCTTAGATCCCGTGTTTAGGGACAGAATTAAAATAACAATATCAAATAATTAAGGTAGATAATAATGAAATTAAGAATACTTTCTTGCGCCATTTTGAGCTGCATGCTGGCAGCATGTGGTGGTGGCTCCGATAGTTCTGATAATAATGAACCAGTCACTAGTCAACCGGCACCGACCAATCCTGGAACCCCGGGTGATGGAGCATCAGACAGCATTTCTGAATTCTATAACTATCAATTCAACTTACCGAATATTGATGGATCAGAGATGGAATCGCAAAAACTTCTATTAGCCAGTCATAAAAATAAAATTACTGACGGCATATTATATGCGGATGATAACAGCGCTGTTGATACTGAATATGCGATTGAAGAGGATATGGTTTTTCCAATTTATGTCACAGAGCAAGGCGTGTTCCCTACAGATCGTACACTTACGACATTAGGTTATAAGCTGGAAAAAGTATTGGAAAATACACCGGACAGATTTACGAGCCGCCCTGTAACGATACCGGAAAACAACATCAGTAATCATCGACACATAGCGTGGTATGACCTGTCTGGTAAGGCATTAACTGAACGCACTAATATTGCTGTGGTGAAGATGTATGATGATACTGAGACCCGGGTATTCTTTAATATTGATAATACGACAGCCGCTGACCATAAATATTATAATGAGTTTGCAAGCAACTTTGTTGGTTTACAAAAAGCCCGTACCTTCCCGAATGGATCTAAATGTTTCCGTCTTCTGGCGGAACATCCTGAAGAAGAATATATTGAATTTAATCGGGGAGAAAAAACTCGGTATACCACACTGGCTGAATGGCAGGCACAAAGCTCTGTCCAGGAAATGGCAGAAGCTATTATAGATGGCACCATGGCTGGCTTAAAATATAAAAAGGCCGAATATAAAGATGCTGCTATGCAATATTACAAGTATTTCGGTGCGATCGAATATCAAGGCGGAATTTATTCAGTTGATTTCTCGGAACATGGGGAACATATTGATCACGACGACTATATCGCTCAATCAAGACAGGCTGCCTTGGATAACTTGAATCAACAAGAAGGTGTAACTTCTTTAATGATCAAATGGACAGAATATATGTATGATCAGCTTGCCTCTGCATGTGATGGCTATAATGTGACAGCAGCAAATGCATTAAATACTGCAATTAAAGACGCAACACCACGTGGCTTTGTTGCACAAAGATTTGAAATGCAAAGCGCCCCTAATTGAGCCAAATTTAAGGCGTAACTTGGGTAAGTGGTCGACCTAATTCCGTAAATCTGTTAAGGACGGCTACACGTGCATGGATCTCATTCACTTGGCTATCAAAACTCCTTGCACTGAGCTTATCTCCTAATAATTTGATGCAATGCATCTTAGTTTCAACCAAACTTCGACGATGATAGCCTGACCATTTTTTCCATAGTGTCCTGCCTAAACGTTTAATTGTTCGAAGTAATTCATTTCGCTCTAGCGAGCTACTCTTTGTATCTTTCCATGGTTTCGCATTTTTTCTAGGTGGAATCACCGCATGCGCTTGCCGATCTGCAATGACCTGACGGTATTGCTTGGTGTCATAAGCTCCATCGGTATAAACAGAGTCAATCTGCTCATCTTGTGGAATCTGATTAAGTAAATCACCAAGCACCTGTGAATCACTGACATTATTGGTTGTAAGCTGAACTGCTCGTATTTGCAGGGTTTTGGCATCTATACCAATATGTAGTTTACGCCATTGGCGACGATATTCAGGTCCATGTTTCTTGCGTTTCCATTCGCCCTCACCTAGAAACTTCATCCCTGTAGAGTCCATGAGTAGATGCAGCCCATCGCTACTTTTTTGGTAACTGATTGCAATATCAATATGCTTTTGTCTTCTACAAAGCGTGGTGTAATCTGGTGGTGTCCAATTTAATCCGCAAAGTTTAATCAGACTTTGCACAAAGCCAGTGACCATACGTAAAGACAGACGAAATAAAGATTTAATCATTAAGCAGCATTGGATGGCTGCGTCGGAGTAGGTTTGATTTCGCCCTTGTTTGCCTTTTGATGGCGCATACCATTACGTAGCAGGATCAAACCAAATGGCAATATTTCCGCGACTCATGAGTGCTCGGTTATATGCGGGCCAATTGGTTGTGCGGTAGATTTTCTGTGTAGGCTTCTTCATTTGAAAATTATATCGCTGAAAAAGCCTTTACAGATAGGTTTGTGCAACAAAGCCACACCACGTTAAAATTTGAAAATAAGTAATCTTAAATAAAGGCGCTCTAGCGCCTTTATTTTTATTCAATGCTTCCTTTTTTGTGCTGTCACTGTACAGCCTACCGAAGCACTGATAATCGTGGCCAATGCCAGCCACTGTGTCCACAACAAGGTTTCACCCAGAAACAATAGGCCTGAGAGTGCGGCAATAGCGGGTTCCAAACTCATCAAGGTGCCGAAACTCAGTGCGCTTAAATTACGCAGGGCAATCATTTCCAGTGTGAAAGGCAGGGCATTGGCTAGTACTGCCAAAGCCACAAGATACAGCAAACTCATCGGTTCAAAAGTATGTGCCGGCATGCCTGCAAAGAGCGCAATCGGCATCAAAACCAGCATACCGACAAACATGCCTAAGCAGACAGTATGATTGCCAGAAACGCCTGAAGGTCTTTGGCCGGCAACGATATATAAGGCCCAGCAGGCACCTGCACCCAAGGCGAATGCCATCCCAATCGGGTCAAGCGGCTGGGCAGCCTGATCAAAAGGGAACAGTAGAATTAGCCCTAGAATCGCCAGTCCGACCCAGACAAAGTCGAATTTCTGACGTGCATAAAACAGGGCAACACTTAAGGGGCCAATAAATTCAAAAGAGACGGCAATCCCCAGCGGCAGGCGATCAATCGACAGGTAAAACAGTAGATTCATGCCAGCCAGGGCAAGGCCATAACTGATAATGGCCGGCCACTTGATCTGTCTGAAATGGATTTTCCAAATTTTAAAAATCAGTGCCAAAATCATAGCGCCTAACAGCAGACGCATTGCGGAAACAGTCAGAATGGGAAATTGACCGAACAGATATTTGGCAAAGGAGCCACTGCTTTGCATACTGATCATGGCGATCAACAGAATTAGTGGCGCTTGCACAATAGGTGCAATTTTAAAATTCAGCATGACTAAATAGGTTTCGATTGCTCGAATAGCGGAAGAGCAGCATAAGCTGAAAAAGGTTTAAAAATACAAACCTTAAAAATAAAAAACCACAGCCCGAGAGCTGTGGTTTTTCTACAATATTGAATTAGAACAATACGCGTGCGCGGATTGTACCTTCAACATTCGAAAGCATATCGAGTGCTTCATGAGATGCAGCAGCATCGACATCCATCACCAGGTAACCGACATCGCCTTTAGTCATCAGTGACTGGCCAGAGATGTTGATGCCTTGTTCAGCAAACAGGTTGTTGATTTTAGACAACACGCCCGGAATATTTTGGTGGATGTGCAGTAAACGGTGTTTGCCTTCAGTCAACGGCAATGCGATTTCTGGGAAGTTCACCGCAGAAAGCGTCATACCCTTGTCAGAGTAAGCTACGAATTTCTCAGCTACTTCCAGACCGATGTTCGCTTGCGCTTCCATGGTCGAACCACCCACGTGCGGAGTTAGGATCACGTTTGGCAGGTTACGCAATGGAGAAACAAATTCTTCACCGTTCGCTTTAGGCTCTTTCGGGAATACGTCAACCGCAGCACCAGCAATATGACCAGATTTGATCGCATCTGCCAGGTCTTCAATCACGACACAGGTACCACGTGCCGCATTCAGGAAGATTGAACCTTCTTTCATTTGCGCAAACTGTTCTTTGCCAAAGAAATTACGAGTAGATGGCAGATCCGGAACGTGTAGAGTAACCACATCTGCATTGGCAAGTAATTCGCCCATAGAGCCGACTTGACGTGCATTACCTAAAGGTAGTTTTGTGACTGCATCATAGTAGGTTACTTTCATGCCTAGGCTTTCAGCCAGTACAGAAAGTTGTGAACCGATTGAACCGTAACCTACGATACCTAAAGTTTTACCACGTGTTTCGAATGAACCGACAGCCGATTTGTTCCAACCACCTGCATGTGTATCTGTTGATTTTTCAGGTACACGGCGTAGAAGAAGAATAGTTTCTGCCAATACCAGTTCAGCCACTGAACGCGTATTTGAGTAAGGTGCGTTAAAGACTGGAATACCGCGACGCATTGCAGCATCCAGGTTCACCTGGTTGGTACCGATACAGAAGCAACCGACAGCAATCAGTTTGTTCGCAGCTTCAAAGACTTCTTCAGTCAGTTGAGTACGGGAACGAATACCGATGAAGTGAGCATCTTTAATCGCTTCTTTCAACGCTTCACCCTCAAGCGCAGTTTTACGATAGTCGATGTTGGTATATCCAGCAGCATTTAGAGTGTCGATTGCATTCTGGTGAACGCCTTCTAACAACAAGAAACGGATTTTATCTTTAGGTAGAGATAGATGTTGGCTCATTACGGCTCCGCTACAAAGGCCAAATTTAGTCGCGGTATAATAGCACAGGAAAAGCACACTTATACATTTCCTTGATGACGCTCACATCAGCTATTCTGGCAAGATATATTGATAATAATGATCATGCTGGTTGATTTAAATCTGCATTTTCAAAGGTATATTATCAAAATTGTCATTTTTCACAGGAAACACCAAAAAATAGCTTATAATATTGCGCCATGCTTTTAAAGCAGCGTGATCCGGTGCTTTAATAATCATGTTTCGCCTGATTTGTATCCATGTTTTTATGTATAAAAAATGTGCAAATGAACCAGCGAAGTCTCTCTTGTTTAAATCATGCTAGGTCTGTAAACGATGAATGCTCCAGTCGCTTTAACCCCTGAGTTATTGACCCAATTGACTGCAATTGTGGGTGAAAACCGTATTAAAACCGATACGGACAGCCTCCAGAATTGGGGTCGCGATCATACGAAGCACTTTGATCCAAACCCGTCAGTCGTCGTTTTTCCGTCGTCAACTGAGCAAGTTCAAGACATCGTAAAATTGGCAAACCAATTTAACGTTGCAGTGACTCCATCGGGTGGTCGTACCGGTCTTTCTGCAGGTGCTGTCGCAGCCAATGGTGAGATCGTGGTCAGCATGGACAAGATGAACCAGATTCTGGAATTCTTCCCGGCAGACCGCATGGTGCGCGTACAGGCAGGTGTGGTGACTGAACAGTTACAGAACTATGCTGAAGAGCAGGGCATGTATTACCCAGTTGACTTTGCTTCGGCTGGTTCATCGCAAATTGGCGGTAACATCGGGACCAATGCTGGCGGCATCAAAGTGATTAAATATGGCATGACCCGTAACTGGGTGCTTGGCCTGACTGTGGTGACGGGTAAGGGCGATGTATTGCGTCTGAACAAAGGCATGATCAAGAATGCAACTGGTTATGCACTTCAGCATTTATTTATTGGTGGTGAAGGGACGCTGGGTCTGGTGACTGAAGCGGAAATCAAGCTTGAACGTCAACCGCAAGACCTGCAAGTGATGGTACTGGGTGTACCTGACTTTGATGCGATCATGCCGTTATTGCATGCCTTCCAGGCGAAAATTGACCTGACTGCATTTGAGTTCTTTGGTGAACTGGCAATGCAAAAAGTGTTGGCACATGGTCACGTGCAACGTCCATTTGAAACTGAATGCCCATTCTATGTATTGCTTGAGTTTGAAGCGCCGTTTGAGCCGATTATGGACAAGGCGATGGAAATCTTCGAGCATTGCATGGAACAAGGTTGGGTGCTGGACGGCGTAATGAGCCAAAGCCTGGATCAAGTAGAAAGTTTATGGCGTTTACGTGAAGATATTTCTGAATCTATCGCGCCATTTATTCCATACAAAAATGACATTTCCGTTCTGATCACGCATGTTCCAGCGTTCATTAAAGAAATTGATGCGATTGTATCGACGAATTACCCAGACTTTGAAATCTGCTGGTTTGGTCATATCGGTGACGGTAACTTGCACCTGAACATTTTGAAACCTGCGGATTTGTCTAAAGATGAGTTCTTTGCCAAATGTCAGGTGGTGAACAGGTATGTCTTTGATACCGTGAAAAAATATGACGGTTCAATTTCTGCAGAACATGGTGTGGGCATGACCAAGAAGCCATATCTTGAATATTCGCGTTCGGCGGAAGAAATTGAATATATGAAAGCCCTGAAAAAAGTGTTCGATCCAAATGGCATCATGAACCCGGGTAAACTTTTCGATCTTTAATCGGTCGAAATTGAAAAAAGCGCATCGAAAGGTGCGCTTTTTTATTGCTGTGTAAATACAGTTACAGAGTCTAAATGGTTTTGTATTAAGAAGCTCGGCATGATGGGGTGGAATAAGAATGACGATAAAGGGTTAAATAATATGTTCCGGATATTGGCAGTTGCAACTCTCGCTTTTGGTCTATTGGGTTCAGGCTGTGCAACTGCTCAACAGGTCATTGCAAAGGTACAGTCATCTTCGGATACGCCTTTAGAACAGGTTTTACAATTAAGACCGGACTTGCGTAAAGAGCTGGCAACGGTTGAATTGCGCCAGTTCTTTGACAAGGTAGAGTCGCCCACGATTGGACAGGTCAAAGTCACTGAAACCGGTTTAATGGATGATTCGGTACGCTCAGTGCAGACCATTTATTATTTTAAACGGGAAGATAACAGCTGGATGCTGCAAAATACCGAGAAGTTGTATCGTTGTGCACGAGGCTCAAATACCAAGACTTTCCAAAAAGCGGTTTGTCCTTAATAGTGTTTGATCTTTAGGCAGATTTTGATTAAAAGCGTATCTAAGGATGCGCTTTTTTGTTTTGGGAAGGGGGAGTTAATGGACTCAAATATATTAGCCGCTACAATTGGCGTAATTGGAGGATTTTTAGCTTCACTCTTATTATTCTATCTAAATAGGTTTTATACCAATTACGATAAAAGAAAATCAGAAAAAATCCTACGAGAAAAATTATTGTATCGTGAGAAAGATAGTGAACTAGAGGCAGATCAAAATTTTATTTTTTCTTTACCTAATTTGAAAAGAGAAGTGTATTTAAACTGTCATATCAATTGGGATAGCGGAATCACTCTTAATATGATAAAAGGTAATGAAGACTTAATCTGGTTTTTAAGATTTTGTTGGCTAAGCTTAGTAAGATTTTTTCCTCAAGATCATTTTTCAACAGAAGGACATGTTAATTATATTGATCAATTTATCATGGATAGGGCTAACTATCATTCCTCTAGATTAGACTGTAATGACCAATTAAAAAGTGGGAGCATTTCAAAAATAACGCTAGGATATTCAATAGCAAAAGATATTGATCAACTAATTATAGACTTAGTAGAACAAATTCTTCATTTTGAAAATGTTAGAAAAGAAAAATGGTTTCAAGAGTGGAATTCAGTAGAGTCTATTTGATTTTTATAAATTATTAGAATATAGATGAATAATGTATCCTCCATTGATTTGTAATGATTATAAGTACTTTTCATTTCACGGCTTTTCAATAATTTTCATGAATTAGATAATTTGGTTTCCAGTCACTAAAAGCAAAAATAATATTTTGAGTCGGTCATTAAAAAAGAGAACGGACTTAAAAACAGGACTCTGCTAAAATTCCTTCTTTCTATTTTAGATAAAGTTTAGTCTGCTTTCACTGGGCAGACTGACAATAAAAACTCCCATGCAAAATATCCAGACTCAAAAACTGACCCGTGCCACACTCATGTTTCCGCTGGCATTGGTCCTGTTTGAATTCTCCGTCTATATCTGTAATGACCTGATCCAACCAGCCATGCTGGCGATTACCCGTGATTTTGGCGTGAGTAGTTCATGGGCACCATCCTCCATGTCCTTTTTCCTGTTGGGCGGGGCATTTGTCGCAGCGATCTTGGGGCCATTGTCCGATCGTCTCGGACGTAAAATGGTACTGCTCGGCGGTGTGGCATTTTTTACCCTTAGCTGTCTGGCTATTTTATTAACACCCAATATCGAAAGTTTCTTATTTCTGCGCTTTTTACAGGGCTTTGGCCTGTCCTTTATTACCGCTGTAGGTTATGCCGCCATTCAGGAAAGCTTTGAAGAACGCGATGCCATCAAAGTCATGGCACTCATGGCGAATGTATCTTTGCTGGCCCCCTTGCTAGGACCAGTGCTGGGCGCTTTTATGATTGATCATATCTCCTGGCATTGGGGTTTTATCGGCATTGCATTTCTGTCATTTCTGAGCTGGTTCGGCCTGAAAGCCAAAATGCCAACCCTGAAAGTCAGTATTCCCAGACAGCCGGTCAGCTATATTCTGGATGACTTTAAACAGGTTCTAAAAAATAAGCGCTTTGTGATTATGACTGTAGCCTTGCCTTTGGTGAGTTTGCCCTTGATGTTATGGATTGCCTTGTCACCGGTGATTCTGGTCGAGCAATTTGGATTCAGTAGTGTGCAATATGGTCTGGCGCAGTTTCCGGTCTTGGGCGGTCTGATTGCAGGTAATCTGATTCTGCTGAAAATTATCGATAAAATACCGCTGGGCAAAACCGTATTATTGGGTCTGCCATTGATGCTGTTAGGTGCAGGTTTATTGATGTTGGGCTTATTGATTCCAGAGTATTTTGTCCATTGCCTGATTATCGGTACCACCTGTATCAGTCTCGGTGAGGGTGTAAGTTTTTCGGTACTGTACCGTTTTGCACTGATGTCTTCTGAAGTATCCAAAGGCACGGTGGCCGCGACGGTTTCTATTATCCTGATGCTCAGCTTTTTTGTAGTGATTGAAGCAGTACGAATGGCATATGAAGCCTACGATATCTGGGCCTACTGTGCTGCCTCTTTGATTCTGATTGCACTCTGGTTTACTTTGCCGCGCATGCAGCTCAAACAGTTAATGCTGGAAAGACAGGAGCGTGGGGAGTTTTGATTCCTTATCGAGGGAACTTATAAATTATTGAAATCATATGTTCAGTATTGAATTTCCCTCTCCTTTTAGGAGAGGGCTAGGGTGAGGTTAAGTATTTAATAAGTTCCCTCTCTCTAACTCTCTCCCAAAGGGAGAGAAAATTTTCTTTTGACTTATCTAATTATATTAGGATTCTACAATTAAGCTTCAGCGGGCTGTTCTAGCTTCTTCAATTTCATATCAAACAGGAATGGACCGAAAGGTAGAATCGAAGCGATTAAACCCATCACAAACGTGCTGAGAGACCATTTCTGTTTTTCACATACCGCAAATAAAACCACCAGAAATAGCACAAACAGTACCCCATGACCCATACCGACATATTTGACCAGAATCGGATTATCCATCATATATTTCACTGGCATCGCGATAAATAACAGCAGCAGGAATGAAATCCCTTCAAGCAAACCGACCAGACGCAAAGTTTTGATGTTCATAATACATATTGATTTAACCGAATTAGTTCTGAGTGTACCGAATATCACCTGAATATTGAATCTTAATAATAAAGATATATTCAATATTTTTAATAAGTTATAACCAAGTAAGGTAGTTGGTTATTTAATCTCGGCACCTAATAATTCATGACGTAATTTTAGTAATTCCGGTAAGGTTTCCAACAATAAACTGATCTGTTTCAACACCAAAAGCAGATGTGCTGACTGGTTTTCCTGGGTACTTAAGCGTTGAATTTCTGCCAGTTTATGATCGATGTCGTAGGTATCTAAAGGCTGTTGTTGCAGCAATACCCCAGTTAAGGTTTGCTGGCACCAGTGCATTAAATCCAGAATTTGTGTATCAGTAACCTGCTCACGGTGACTCCCCAATGCTGCAATATAACTGAGTTGGCTATGACTATAGACCAGATAGCGAAAGGCACTTTTGACCAGTTGCGGATCTGGATTCGGTTCGGTACTCAGACTTGAAATCATGCTGGATAAATCAATCTGTGCATTGTGGGCCAGACGCCGTGCAGTCCGGTAAGCAATACTGTTATCTTTACCGTTTCGATATTGCTCGACCACTGCAGAAAAATAGTTCAGTGTTGCATGTGATGATTTTTTGATATTGCTGGAAATATTACGAAAATTCCAGTCAGGCCAGATCCAGCTTACTGCCATCCAGGCAATCAGACAGCCTATGAGGGTATCAATGATACGCGGTAAGATAATGGCATAACCGGCACCTTTCAGGTTGAAGATCAGGAGTACCATCAAGGTCGCCATGAGGGTTGCCATGGCATATTTTTTGGAACGCAGATAGAAAAAACCGACACCAAAAATCACTGTCAGCAGCAATTGTCCTTCGATACTTGGTACAAAATACAGAATGGGAACACCCAGCATGACCCCTAATAATGTTCCCAGAGTCCGCAATTTGAGCCGGCTTTTGGTGGCAAAATAACTGATCTGACAGACAAACAGGCTGGTCAATAAAATCCAGTAGCCATTTTTCGCAAAGGGTAATAATGAAATGACATAGCCGACTAGAAATACAATGGCAATCCGCACGGCATGCCGAAAGAGTGCCGATTGCGGACTTAAGTGCGGTTTGAGTTTCAGCCAGAGATCTGTGCTATCGCGAATATCATCATCAAACAGGCTCAGGTCATCAAAATGCTGCTGATAGCGTGGCTTATACAACGCCTGTTGATCATGCAGGTGTTGTAACTGCTCATGTACACTGAGCAGATTGGCCAGAATAAGCTGTAAATTTTTAACTTCAATATTCTGTGGATGCTGGGTAATCCAGTCCTGCATCGACTCCTGTAAATGTTTCAATGCCAGTTCATCATCTGTAGACAGATAAAATTTTTCATTGCGCAGCACACAGTCTGCCAAATGCTGACAGGCAAGGGCTTGCAGGCGGATATTTTTCTGAATCCGGAAAATCAGGTCAGTGCGGCTAAAATGCTGTTCGATCTGTTCATAATGCAGATAATTGGCTGTGGCCTGTTCATGAATATCCTGCATCAGAAAATACAGATTCAGCCAGTAAATGGTGTTACGATTGGCACGCGAAGCTTTGAGTCGGGTCAATAGCGAATCTTTGCTACGGTTAAAACTCTGAATGACTAAAGTATTTTTAAGTGACAACTCATAGAGCAGGTTTTCAACATTCGGATGCTGGTCTGGATCAAACAGTTTGGCTTTACTCAGCAGTAAATCCGACATGTGCTGCAAGCTTTGTGCGAGATTTTCCTGAACCTGCAAAGTAGGACGCAGCAGAAAAAATAGAATAGACGTCAGGCCGTACCATAGCGCCCCAATGACAAAATAAAGCGGCTGTTCATACCAGTGCTGATATTCGCCCAGGCCGAACATGGTATAGATTGACAGTAAAATGGTGCCAAATGAAATCATGGCATAACGTTGGCCTAATGCACCCATTAGAATAAACAGCGCACTCGACAGGGATAGCCACAGTGCAAACCAGAATTTATGTGGAGCAAGAAATTCCAGAATGCTGCTGACACTAAAAAACAGAATGATGACCAGTAACAGGTTGCGCAAACGCAGGCTTAGCCGGTCATCAAAATCAGTCAGTGCCGTGGCAATTGCCCCTAAAGTTACTGGAACGATCAAGAACTCATAACCCAGAAATTTCAGACCGAAAGTGGTACCTAAAAACACTAGCAAGATTTGCAGGCAATAAGTCATCAGCGCACTAGACTGAAAGGGCAGCAGGACAGGTTTTATAATTTTAACAAAAGTAGCAGTCGCAGGTCGGGCAGCATTCACAAGGACAGGATCCGGGAAGTAAAAACGCAAAGTTCTGAATGCAATTTAGACGCCAAAATAAAGGAAATGTCTATAAAAAACGGGCATAGTGCCCGTTTTTCTATTGAGTCATTGGCATGAAGGTGTTTAGATCACACCACAGGCAATACGTTCACCGCCGCCGCCCAAGGGTAATGGGTTGTCTGAATAGTTGTCGCCACCGGCATGAACCATAATGGCACGACCCTGAACATCAGCCAGTTTCAGACGTGGCGCAAGCAGGGTGACACGTGCAGTTCCATCTGTATTGACTTTCAATGCGGGTAAATCACCTAAGTGACCTGTCACTGGTGTACCGTGATGCGGTGCCTGATTTGGATTGTAATGGCTACCTGCAGCCAGTGCTGCACCCATCTTGCCGTCTTTCATGGCAGGCGCGCATGAACCATTTTCATGAATATGGAAACCGCGTTCACCCGCAGGAAGTCGTTTCAGGTTGGTACGAATGACCAGACCGGCTGGGCTGTCACTGAGTAATACGGTCCCAATCTCTTGGCCCACACCTTGAGCATTTACAGCATTCACAGTCACAGCTCTGACCACTTCATTTGATGGGGAGGTTGATGCACAACCGGTAAAAAGTGCGGCGCTTAACGCGCAAAGTGTCGTAATTTTAAACAATGAAGACATGATTTTGGCATCCTGATCTTTATTCTGTTTTGTGAGTTCATTTAAACAGAGCAAAATCAGAAGCTCTATATAGAATCAGTACTTAAATGTTTTGTTTTGTTTAAGTCGATTCTATCTATGCTTTAAGGTGCTTTGGGCGGTGTGTCCTTGGTTTCTGGATCAATTTCATGTGCCATGGTGGCTTTAGGCATCATTAAAGGTTCGTTCAGATTACTTTCATGTAACCATTCACGCCAGATTGCAAGCAGCACAGCCAGAATCACCGGGCCAATAAATACCCCGACCAGACCAAAACTGGCAATACCACCCAAGACTCCAAACATGATCAGTAGGAAAGGAATCTGGGTTGCGCCAGAAATCACCAATGGACGAATCACGTTATCGGCGGTACTGACAATACAGACACCCCAGACCATGACCCCAATGGCTTCAATGGTTTGTCCTTGTGAAAACAGCCATAGCGCCACCGCACTATAGGCGAGAGGCGGACCAAAGGGAATCAAGGCAAAAATAAAGGTCACAATGGTTAAAACCATCGGATTCGGCACACCTGCAACAAAATAGCTCAGACCTGCCAACAAGGACTGTGCAATCGCAGTCAAACCGACGCCATATACTACGGCACGTGTGGTTGCAGAAATGGTGGAAAAATAATGATGTACACGTGGACCGACCACCATTTCAAAGGCTTTACGCACCTGATTTAAAATGGTCTGACCATCACGGTAGAAGAAAAACAGCGAAAGTATCGCAAAACATAATTTAAAGATGTTTTTACTAACTTCATTCAACACCACTTTGCCGTAATTCAGATGGCCTTGAATCCAGGTCGATACCGACAGTGCAATACTCTGCGGATCAGTGTTAATTTCATTTAAGGTTCGGGTAATTTCCTTGCCGACAATCGGAAGCCCGCGAATAAAATCAGGGACATTCAGGTGACCGGAAAAGACCTGTCGCTGCAATTCAAAATACAGGTTACGACCTTCGTGCTGCAGCATGAAAATGGCGAAAATAAACGGCAGACCAAAGACCAGAATCACGGCCAAGATCATTACGGTTGCACTTAATGTCGGTCGATTGCCGCATAGGCGTAACACCGATTGATACAAGGGCCAAGTCATATAGGCAATAATGGCTGCCCAAACTACAGGAATGATGAAATACTTGAGTATATGAAAACTCAAAAAAATCAGGATAAAGAACAATCCAAATAATAAGACTTTTTGTAATGTAGGCGCGTACTGTTGCACTGAATTTAATGACTCATTTTTTAGGTCGTGTTCAGGCATATTAACTGAAAAAAAAGCGATCGAAAATGATAGCTAGCCAAGTAGCGAGATTATTTTCCCAAAGCTATACCACGATTCAGAGGATTGACTCAAAACCACTGACTCGGATCATCAATAATGGCATTCAGTACCGGTTGCCATTGATCCTGCAGTTCCCGGTAAATTTTTTGTTGTTTATCAAAGACTGAAAGACCTTCCATCGCTAAACGGCTATAAGGGGCGCGTTCCGAAATCCAGGCCACCGGCTGTTGGTCGATTTTGTCAAAAAATTGTTGTATATCCTGATTGCTGGCTGCATTTGCTTTGGTGCGATTGGCCAGAAGCAAAATTTCGACCTTGCCTTTGCGGATACGTTTAATGTCCTGTAAATGTTTGAGAAAACGGCGGGTTGAATCGATATCAAAAAAAGAAGGCTGGATCGGGATGATAATCGCATGTGCTTCACTGACCAGCTGTTCCGCATGATCGTCACTTAACGCACCTGGTGCATCAATAATCAGGTATTCAATCTGCTTGGGAGCATCACCAATGGATTTGCTATTGCGCCAGTCCAGACTTTGAATAGGTGCCGCCTGTGCCGGGCGGTGCTTAAGCCATTGCAATGTGGATTTCTGGTTGTCGGCATCGGCCAATGCCACTGTATAACCCTTTTGTGCGAGTGCTGACGCCAAACTAATGGCTGTCATGGTTTTACCACAACCGCCTTTCTGATTCGCAACTAAAATTGTTTTCATGACTCAAGGTGATTTTATTCTGTTCCAGCCTAGCATATCATTCTTTTCAAGTATGCAAATGGCCGATATCCTCAACTTCAGTCGAATGCGATGTTATAAAAATCAAGTAAATTAGGAAGATTGAATGTCCATATGGATGGCCATGCTGATTGGCGCATGTATCGGGGTGGTATTGACCACTATTATTTTAAGTCAGACACGCAACGGACGGATCAAGGCCGAATATGAGCAGTATATCGCCGAGCTGGAACTGGAGCATCAGCAATCCCTGATTGCCGCGCAAAAGCGCAGTGTAAATACTAGCCGTGCCGTTCTCAAAGGCAAAATGGCGGAACAGCTCGCACCGATCATGCCGGAATTTCAATATCTGCCGAGTGATGCCAAGTTTTTGGGTGATCCGGTGGATTATGTGGTCTTTGATGGTTATACCGATTTTCGTGATGGCGAAGGCGACGCTGAAGATATTGAAGTGGTTTTGATTGACATTAAAAGTGGCGGAGCACGTCTGACCAAAGGCCAGCAAGCCATTGCCCGTGCGGTTCAGGAAGGGCGGGTACGTTTTGAAACCATTCGGATTGATTTTCAGGATTGACCAAAATCCAGTGAAGAATAAAAAATTATGCAAAAATTACTGATCACTGCGCTGCTGTTTATGCTAGGACTCTGGGTGTGGAATGAATTTTTTCGTGCCATTCCGCATCTGCAAGAAAAGGGCGTACTTAAAAACTTTAAAGTAGAACCCGTTAAGCGCATTTCCGCGACTTATATTGTGCATGATCACCGTTTCGTAAAACCTGATCGTCGGGTGCTGCATCAGGCCAGCCCTGTGGTGGGGCATTTTAATGATCTGGCCTATCTGAGTAATATTGATGTGCTGTTGCTGACTCAACCGCTGCCCGCTATACAGGCAAAACTGGAGTTTGATGAAGCAAAACGCTGCTATCAGCTCGAAGGACAAACCAATAAAGCGGAGCGTGACTTCGTCAATACGCATGTACAGTATTTTAGTCTGATTGCTGCCACTGAAAAAATTGCCGATCAGATTCGCCGGCTAAAATCGGGGCAGAAAATCACGCTCACTGGTGATCTGGTGACAGTTCATTCAGGCACGACTGGACAAGAATTCCGGGTCGGGACGGGCTCTGAATATCGTGCTCATTGTCAGTTGCTGCAAGTAACCCACCTTCAGCCACACTAAATATAAGATGGTCGTAAATTAGCTTCCTAGTTTACGAACACGTGCTAACAACATACGTTGGCCAATCTTGGGTATACCTTCCGCATCTACATAATTTAAAGTTTCTATTTCAAAACCGGTTTCCAGCAAGGCGGTCTCAATATCCCGATTCAGATGACAGCCATCTGCGACTTTCTTTTGAATGGGAGTGAGTAAATGTTGTAGACGCTGAATATTTAAATTTTGTCGATTCAGAACATGTTCGACCACATGTAAAGTCCCACCCGGTTGTAGCACACGATAAATTTCCTGCAGGCTCTGTTCCAGCTCTGCAATACTACAAAGCGTCCAGGTAGATACAATATTTTCCAGACTATTTTCGGCAAAAGGTAAAGCTTCTGCACTGGCCTGAATATGTTCGACCTGAAAAGCGGCCTGTTGAATTCGTGATTCTGCCAGTTTGAAGATCGTCGGGTTTGGTTCTAGTGCATAGACCTTATCAACCGATTGATAAAAAGGCAGATTCAGGCCGGTACCAAAACCAATTTCCAGTACTTCACCGGAAATATCCAAAAGTAGTTCACGACGCAAGTCCATCAAGGATGGCGTTTGCATCACTTGATTCAGCAGATGCGGAAAGATATGTTGTTGATAAAGTTTATACAGCATTTGAGTTATTTTAATTTGATGGAAATACGTTCTAGCTTAACTGAAAAATAAAATGACAGGCATATATCGAGCTGACTAAATACGTGCAGTTTGTTACCAAGTTCAACTGTTTATTCATTAAAAAATCCGTAAGATCAAGGAAGATATCCTTAAAACGTTTGATCAACTTGATTAGGATTAGATTAAAAATTATGCTCAAATACTTTAAACATTATGCTTTGCTGGCCAGCCTGTTGCTGCCTATTTCGGGCTATAGCTCGGTCGACCACAATATTGCCAAAGGTTTGCCTCCTGTCGTTAAAGGCCAGTCAATTTCGGTCTTGCAGCCCTTTAAAGGTGATTTCCGTATTCTGGGTTCCAAGGTTTATAGTTCTGACCCGCAAGCCAAATTCTCTCCGATTGATTATGCCGTCAGTTGGGGGCTGTTTGCTGAACCTGAAATTGCCCGACATATCACAGTGAATCAATATGACCGTTATTTAAACTGGAAAATGGATCGGGTGCCAGTGCCGGTAGAACAAGCCAAGCAGATGGTGTCCAATATGCATATCATTCCTGCCAATCCTGAAATTGCCAAGGCAATTAAAAAAGTAAAGCGTGGCGATCTGGTGCGTATGCAAGGGGAACTGGTTGAAGTGCGTGACAAAGATCTGGTCTGGAAATCGTCTTTAACGCCGACCGATACGGGTGATGGTGCTTGTGAAGTTTTCCGCGTCAGTTCCATTAAGTGGATTGAAAAAGTCGGTAAGAGCTAAAACAGACATCCTATACACTTCTGAGTTGTATAAAAAACCGCTCCTTTGAGCGGTTTTTTTATCTGCTTAGTACTTACTTCGCAGTTAAAGCCTGACCTTCAAAGGCAATTCCATCCCAGCCATTGAGCATAAACTGGCGGATATTCTGATGATCAGTCGCCTCTGGCGTCGCCAGTACAGAAGCATAATGCTCAGCAAACAGGCTTAAGGTCTGTGTCTGATCCAGACCATTTAATTGTGCAAAAGAAAAGACTTTGGCGCTGCCCTGGTTTTCTGTGGCCGCATTATTCTGCTGGCCATTTTTAAATGCAGTCGGTGTATGCGTATAACGCGATTCGATATAAGTAATCACATCTGCAAATTTTGCTTCGCCTGCTGCCAACTGGGCCAATAAATCCTGTGCCATGCTGTTTTTCCTGTGCCATTCATGAAAATTGGATGCAATAAATATAGCAATTTTCTTGCGAAGTTCCATGGTATTTCATTGATTTTCGGTTCAAGATAACAGTGAAAATTATCCATGATGAATATGAAACTTTGGATAAAATAAACTTGATCAATAAATAGAACAGGAAAAAAATATGGGCTGGCTTTGGGTGGCAATGGGTGGGGCAATCGGTGCCAGTCTGCGTTATGCAGCCGGACTTTGGCTGTTCAAACCACAAATGCAATTTCCTTGGCCCACCTGGTGGATCAATATTCTGGGCTGTTTATGTGCCGGGATTTTTTTTGCCTGTAGCCAAAAGTATCCAGTACTCCAACAAGAAGCTCGTCTGTTTTTAATGGTGGGAATTCTCGGTGGTTTTACCACATTTTCCAGTTTCGGTTTGGAAAGCTTTTTGTTATTCAAGCAAGGTGCTATGGGCCTAGCGCTGTTATATGCATTATCCAGCTTAATTGTCGGCATTATTGTTCTGGCGCTGGGCTTTTATTTAACTTCAATCGTATTGGCACAGAGTTAAAATAAGCGCATAAAAAAGTCAGGAAATTGGAGGTCATTTCCTGACATAAACCACGATTTAAATCTTAAGATAACTGAGGGTTTTCGGTTTTAGCCCCGTTTAAAGCGGCCAAAACGTTTGTTAAAGCTTGCCACACGTCCTTCATTGCTGGTCTGACGTTGCTCACCCGTATAGAAAGGATGTGATGCACTCGAAATATCTAGTGTTACATAAGGATATGTTTTACCTTGATATTCTTTAGTTTGGCTCGAGTTCATCGTGCTGCCAATCACGAAATAGGCATCGGCATTGGTATCATGGAATAACACTTCACGATACTCGGGATGGATATCTGAACGCATATCTAACTTCCTCATGATTCTTGATTAAATGTTATAATGTAACATTTGATATTTCAAGTAATCTAGGGTTACAGCGTGTAAGCCTATCGTCTCAACTTAGCTTCGACTCGGTACCAGTTCTTCAAATACATCACTTAAATCATCATGTACTTTGAGATGAATCAGGTTCCAGTATTGTCCTGAAATTGTGCGATTCACCATCAAGGTATCAGGAGAGGGCTTAAATACATCCCAATATTTCAACGAAGGTTTCAGCAACTCCATCCCATCATGATGCGCTGAGTTTTCGGCAAAATCATAGTCAGTGACCAGAGGACGCATGAGCACTTCCAGCCACTGTTCATATAATTCTTTCGGGAATTTTCCAGTTTCAGTCAAGGAATGCAGCGCATCCAGCTGTTGCTCGATCACGGGAATATTCTTCTCGCGTGCAGCATGGATCAGTTCCCTAAAATGTCCAATCACTTCAGTCGATAAGGTTTTGACGCCACCATAGTCATAAACAATCACAGAGCCATCTTCACGAAATGCAAAGTTGCCTGGATGCGGGTCACAGTGAAAGCGTTTCAGATAAAAAATTTCCTGACCAATGGCGCGGAAGAGGCGGCGGCCTAAAGCATTTCGGGTTTCGAGTGGCCAAGTGCTGGCAGTTTCGATACTTTCACCAAGCTCTTGGCTTAAGGTCAAAATATGTCGCGATGAATACTCATGAAACACTTTCGGAATCACAATTTTATTGTCCAGAGGCTCATGGAAGGCACGGGCGATTTCCAGATTCTGGGCTTCAATTTCATAGTTCAGCTCATTGTCCAGACTGTGCTGAATTTCTTTAAATAATTGATCTTGAAGTTTACGGTCAATCTTTAAGACGCCCATCATGCGCAGTGCCAGACGAACTTGTTTCAGGTCGCTTTCGCAGGCTTCATCCACACCAGGATATTGTACTTTGACCACAACTTGCTGGCCATTCGGTAGGGTGGCTTTATGCACCTGACCAATCGAGGCCGCGGCAAATGGCTGCTCATCAAACTGCTGGAAAAGTTGCTGTAAAGGTTTACCCAATTCTTTTTCCACTTGTGCCTGAATTTCTTTAAACGGCATCGGTGGCGCCTGACGCTGTAACTTGGCAATGGCTTTAGCGACTTCGGGCGGGAAAACATCTTTATATTGAGAGGCGATCTGGCCAACTTTCATGACTGCGCCTTTCATTTCCCCCAAGGTATCCGCAATCTGCACACCAATATCCTGAAATAATTTACTGCGCGCAGTGTTTTTCTGCTCGTCATCGGCAGTTAAATTTTTAATGGAATTGGAGAGGGTTTTACCTGCAATACTTGCGGTCATTCCGGCAAGTTTCATAAAGCGACGACCGGGTGTGCTAGCCGTTTTTGCCATGCGAGATTCCTTGAAACCAACTATGAATGGATGTATTTGATCATAGGTGACAAAGGTTCAATTGCCTAGATTTAATTGTAGAGGTTGTGTTGTGATTTCCTTCAGCTTCTCCATGTTTAATGCATCATCTTTGATTTGTTAAAAGATTTATCTTTATTGCTTGCGTTTAAACTATAAGAATATGCCGGAATCCGTCATCGTTTTAGATAAGACCGAGTACTAATTCTGAATGTTGTTTTATAGCTAAAAGCTTAGAATAAACAGAGTGTAGTAATGAAGAAAATTCAATGAAAGTCTATCGATATTTTACCGGGAAAGATGATGTACATTTTTGTGCGCGGGTGACCCGTGTCTTAAATGAAGGTTATGAGCTATATGGTTCACCCACCATGACTTTTAATGGTACGGATGTAATTGTGGGGCAGGTGGTGATTAAAGATGTAGTGGATGAATCTGAGATTCCACAAGGATTAAAAAATGCGCTGGATCTTTAATCTCAGCGCATTTTCTAGCTTAAATTAATCAAATAAAAGTGTTTAGTTGTTTAGACTTAAGCGTTTATTATTGCCATATAAACGGCCCAATAAAAGTATACAAGCTACGCTGAGGCCTACAATCAGGCCAACCCAGACACCGGCGGCGCCCATGTCGGTAAAGCGGGACAAATACACCCCGACCGGGAAGGCGATGACCCAGTAAGCCAGCATGGTAATCCACATTGGCCCCTTGGTATCCTGCATGCCGCGCAGACAACCTGCCGCACTGATCTGCCAGGCATCCATCAGCTGATAGGCAATGGCAAACAGAATCAGATACACCGCAATTTGGGTCACGATCAGATCTGAGGTGTAGAGTGCTACGATTTCATTGCGGAAAACCCAAAGCAGAATCATGGTCAGGATCGCCAGAATAGTGGCAGTAATCAGGCCGAGATATTGTACTTTACGCATGGCTTGCCAGTTCTGTTCACCATAGTAGGTGCCAACCCGAATGGTCAGGGCAATCGCCAGTGACATGGGAATCATGAACAGTTGTGAAGTGACAGAAATAGCAATCTGATGGGCAGCGACAATGGTCTCACCCAAAGGACTCAGCACAATTGCAGCAGTACTGAAAATACTGACCTCAAAAAAAATTGCCAATCCGATTGGAAAGCCAAGCTGTAAGATGCGCTTCATCTATTCCGGGTTGATTTTTTCCCAATGGGTAAAAGGCTGGGTACGTTGATAGGCCTTATTTTTAAAGATATACAACGCGAGGGTGATGACCATTAGCCACTGTAAAATCGCCGTGGCAAACCCACAGCCTGCACTGCCTAGGGCCGGAACAGGGCCAATACCATACATAAAGATATAGTTCAGCGGAACTAGCAAGACCAGCGCCAATAAACTAATCACGGTCACCGGACGCGGATTTCCAATCGCTTCTGAGTAGCCGCGTAAGGCTGCATACATGGTTACCGCAGGCATACCAAAACCAATGGCATGCAGGAATAAACCGGCTTTAGGCTGTAAGCTTTCCGGTACACCCAAGAGTGGCAAAGTGGCGGGCAGGAGTTGCAAAATCAGGCCGGTAATTACTCCAAGGATCAAGGCGACCCAAAGTGATTGACGTGCAATGGTGGCAATTTTTTCAGGTGTGCGTGCGCCGTTAGCTTCGGCAACCAAAGGCGTCGTGGCAATCATAATGCCACTAAACAGCAGCATCACCGGAATCCAGAGTCCTACTCCGACGGCAATCGCGGCAAGATCGGTAGCAGACAGGTGACCGGCCATAATGGTATCAATCAGGCCCAGACCAGCCTGAGAAAATTGGGTCACCAGAATAGGCAGCATCAGATGAAAAAGTTTTTTTAATTCAAAACCAAAGGTTGTGACTGGTGAAACATTCGACACAAAAATTACTCATCGTGATCATGTGCTTAAATAGAAGGTTTAGCGTTGTAAAGTGAGAAGCACACCAATAAAAATTACCACGCCGCCTAAAAGACGTTGCCAATTAATCGGCATTTTTTCATTACCCAATAATCCCAGATGATCGACCAGCATCGACATCATCATCTGACCAAAAATAATGAGACCGCTAAGAACCAGAAAGCCAAGTTTGGGCGCTGCATAAATGCTCATACTAATCGCATATACACCCACTATTCCCCCGAGCCATAAGTACCAGGGAACACTCATCAGTTCCTGTAGACCGGGTTTGGGATTGGACTGAAAAAGTACGATTACGGCGAGCACTATTGTACCAATCAAAAAGGAAAAAAATGCAGCTTGAATAGGAGAATATAAATATTCTTTTAGTTGTGTGTTAATTGCGGTCTGGAGTGTCAATAAAACACCGATTGCAAAAACTAAAGGAAGTAAAATAATAAGTTGAGAAGATATTTTCATAATTTTAACTGACTAATTCTATTTAAATTTTTAGGTATATCACACGATCAAATTTAATTTTAGCAGTGTTGCCGCCTAGTCATGTTAAAATTCCGCTATATCTTGTAATCGTTTTTGAGTAGTTCTTTGGCTGAATTGAATCCTGCTGCTGTCCCTTTGTCCTTATATATTCATATGCCTTGGTGTGTGCGCAAATGTCCTTATTGTGACTTCAATTCGCATGCGGTTCCGGATGGTCAGCTATCACTGGAATTGGAACAGGAATATTTACGAGCACTGGTGGAAGACTTTAAAACTCAGGTCGATTTTGCCCAAGGCCGGCAGATTCACAGTGTCTTTATTGGTGGGGGGACGCCGTCACTGATTTCTGCCCCAGGCTATCAATGGTTATTTGATCAGCTCAAAGCCGTTATTCCCTTTGCCGAAGGCTGTGAGATTACGCTGGAAGCCAATCCCGGTACGGTCGAACATGATCCGTTTGCCGGTTATTTGCAGGCTGGCATTAATCGTTTGTCAATTGGGGTGCAGAGTTTTAATACCGAGCATCTCAAGCGTTTGGGACGGATTCACAGCAATGAAGATGCGATTTCTGCCATTGGGCTGGCACGTGAAGCTGGCTTTCAGCGCATTAACGTCGACTTGATGCATGGTTTACCGGAACAGACTTTAGAACAGGCTTTACATGATTTAAAACTGGCGGTAGAACAGGGTGCTACGCATATTTCCTGGTATCAGTTGACGATTGAACCCAATACGGTATTTTTCCGGACTCAACCGATTTTGCCTGTCGATGAAGTATTGGAAGATATTCAGGAGCAGGGTGAGCTTTATTTAAAAGCCCAGGGTTTTGTCAACTATGAAGTTTCGGCTTGGCGTAAAGAACTGCCTTCAGCGCATAATCTGAATTACTGGCAGTTTGGTGATTATCTGGCAATTGGCGCCGGAGCACATGGCAAAGTCACTCAGCCGGATGGCGTGTATCGGTTCCAGAAAACCCGTCTACCTAAGGACTACTTAGCCAAAGTACCTGCAGAACATGTGCAGTTTAAGCGCATTGAAGATGCCGACCTGTCTTTTGAATTTATGATGAATGCCTTACGTTTAAATCAGGGCGTGGAAGCCAAGCTGTATGCCGAACGTACTGGTTTGAGTCTAGATACTTTACATGAATTGCTGAGCTCTTTGCGTGATAGAAAATTAATGGTCGATGATCTAGACCGGCTTTCTTGTACCGAGCAGGGGCATATCTTTTTAAATTCGGTGCTGGAAGAATTTCTTTAACTGATTTTAATCCACTACTTATTTTTGGAAAAACCCTCATATAAATTTATGAGGGTTTTTTTTATTGCGCAGATTTCCCCAGATCAGGAATTTTTTATAGCCTAGAGGTTATCTGTTTTCAGATCTTCGATGTAATCTTTGAAAAGAAAACAGCAAACTTTAAAAATCTCAGGCACAAAAAAAGCACTCTAAGAGTGCTTTTTTTCAATATCTTGCTTCTAAATTATAGAGCAACGATATTTACAGCTGTAGGGCCTTTTTGACCTTGAGCTACGCTGAAAGAAACCTTTTGGCCTTCAACTAAAGTTTTGAAACCTGAACCAGTGATTTCGCTGAAGTGAGCAAAAACGTCTGGACCTGATTCTTGTTGAATGAAACCAAAACCTTTAGTTTCGTTGAACCATTTTACTGTACCGTTAACTGTATTAGACATAATATAACCTATTGAATCGTATGAATTTATAGCCAAAATTTCAGATGACTAACTGTAACTTTGAAAAATAAAAAGGATGGAGCTTTTTGATCTGTAATACGAAGGTTTATGACTAAAACTGCGATACTTAAAAGAAGACTAACCAAAACAAGAATTTTTCTAGTTGGGATTATCATACCGCTTATTTTCAGATATACAAGTGTTTTATTTGGCTAATTTGTTAGGATGTTGAAAAATATAAAATTAAATTTGTATATTTTCTATCCAGGAAGGTTTTTTAAGTTGAAGAAGGGCATCTACATCAATAAAAAGAGCGCCGAAGCGCTCTTTTTAAGTCAATTTACAACTTAGTAGTCAAAGCTAAAGTGCTCTGGCGCCAGTGCCGTCATGGTTTTAGACGGATTCACCATCGCTTCAGCATGACCTTGGGTGCGTGGCAGAATACGTTCAAAGTAGAAATCAGCAGTTTTGATTTTTGCTTTATAGAATTCTGGAACTTCCGCACCATCGCCAGATGCCAGTTTGGCTGAAGCGACTGCAGCTTGCTGTGCCCAGAAGTATGCCATCATTACATAACCGGAGAACATCAGGAAATCTACTGACGCAGAAGAAACGATGTCACGGTCTTTACGTGCTGCCAGCATGATACGCACGGTTAATGCATTCCACTGTGCACATAGCTTGGTTAAATCCCAGGCAAAACGGCGCATGTATTTATTGCGTGCATGCTGACCACAGAATTTCAGGACTTCAGCGGTGTAATCACGAATAACTTTGCCTTTCGAGGTTAACAGCACTTTACGGCCAATCAGATCCAGTGCCTGAACGCCTGTCGTGCCTTCGTACAGGGTAGAAATACGTGAATCACGCACAATCTGTTCCATACCCCATTCTTTGATATAGCCATGACCACCGAAGACTTGCATACCGTGATTTGATGCCTCATAGCCCATTTCGGTCAGGAAGCCTTTCAGGATTGGAGTATAGAACCCAAGGTGATCATCATGCTGTTCGAATGCAGCGGTATCGCCACGCAACAAAGCATCATTCATGTTATCGGCAATTTGTGCAGCATGATAAATCATGGCACGGCCACCTTCAGCAATGGCTTTTTGCGTCAACAGCATACGGCGGACATCGGCATGATGGATGATCGCATCCGCTACTTTTTCCGGATCTTTTTTGCCAGACAGGGCACGCATTGACATACGTTCCTTGGCATACGGTAAAGCACCCTGGAATGACAATTCAGCATGACAAATACCCTGAATCGCAGTACCAATACGTGCTGTGTTCATGAAGGTGAACATGGCATGCAGGCCTTTATTCGGTTCGCCAATCAGGTAGCCAGTCGCATTGTCAAAATTCAGTACAGCCGTTGCTGAAGCGCGAATCCCCATTTTGTGTTCAATCGAACCGCAATTCACAGGATTGCGTTCACCGATCCCACCATCTGCAGCAGCAATAAATTTCGGTACGATAAACAGGGAAATCCCTTTGGTGCCTTGAGGTGCATCTGGAAGGCGTGCCAGTACGATATGTACGATATTTTCAGTGAGGTCGTGTTCACCTGCAGAAATAAAGATTTTGGTACCTGAAATGGCATAGCTGCCATCTTCTTTCGGCTCTGCTTTGGTCTTAACCTGACCCAGATCCGTACCACATTGCGGCTCAGTCAGACACATGGTGCCCGCCCAAGTTCCTGCAACCAGGTGAGGCAGATACGTGTTTTTCTGCTCATCGGTACCATACTGGATAATAGTGTTAATACAGCCCACACTTAAACCCGGATACATCTGGAATGACCAGTTTGCAGTCCCCATCATTTCCGATTTAATCAGGTTTAAAGACATTGGCAGGTTTTGACCACCAAATTCTTCAGGATAAGACAGACCTTGCCAGCCACCTTGTACAAACTGGTCGTAAGCTTCTTTAAAGCCTTTCGGTGTTTTCACTTCGCCATTTTCAAAATGACAGCCTTCTTCATCACCGCTTTGATTCAATGGCGACAGTACATTTTCACAGAAATCTGCCGCACCTTCTAAGATCATGTCTACCGTGTCGGCATCGGCATATTCACCATTCGACAAATTCTGGTAGTGCGCAGGGTAGTCAAGCACTTCATTCATAAGGAAGCGAATGTCGTGTAAAGGGGCTTTATATGCTGGCATGCGTTTAATCCTGATTGAAATAGTTTTGGATTATCTGTATCGATTCTTTGATTATTCACATTCGGGATAAAAAAACATTGATGAATTCAGTGAATAAAAATGTCAGAAAAGCGAATCGGTTTTTAAGGCTAATGAATGAAATCGTCGAATTTCATCATTAGGCGTTTACATTACAGGAAGATTGAAAACTTGTTATATCAATGGAATTTAATGAATAAAAAGGTGATTTGTCTAGTATATTTTTGTATGAATTGTGCTCGGATTCAGGTCGAAAAATAACTCATCCTAAAATGTCATTAAAACCAATCCAGGGTTTTTCAGCTTATAAAAATTAGTAGGAGGGGAGTAAAGGGTTGCAGTTGCAACCCGAACTGAACTCATCGAATAGAGAGGAGTTTTAAAGAAACTCTTTTAAATCCGGTTTAATACCATTCCAGATGTAAAAAGATTCAATTGCCTGACCGACCAGCATGCCAAAGCCTTCGGATGTCGGTACACCGCGTACTTTGGCTTGATCAAGAAAGGAAGAAGGCTTGCCATAGGCCATTTCATAGGCCCGTTTAAACTGTAGCGTTTCCGGTAAAACCAGGGCATCACCACTGAGGCTTGCAGAGGTGGCATTAATCACCAAATCAAATTCACCAGCTAGATGATCTAGTGAAATCGCCTGTAATTCGACTTGCGGTACGGCATTCTGAAGATCAGCGACCAGTTGTTCCGCGCGTACCAAGGTACGATTAGCGATCACGATTTTTTTCGCACCTGCTTGGGCGAGTGGATAAATCACACCACGCGTAGCACCGCCAGCACCAATAATCAGAATATTGGCATTTTCTAGTGGCCAGTCCAAGGCGCGGATGGCTTCAACCAGTCCCTGACCATCGGTATTGTCGCCATGCAGGACACCATTTTCCATCCATAAAGTATTCACTGCTTTGGCAATTTTGGCCCGTTCACTTAGCACCTGACATTGGGCAAAAGCCTGTTCTTTAAAGGGTACGGTGACATTCATGCCGCTACCACCCTGGCCAAAGAATTCCTGAATATCGGCTTTGAAACCATCCAGTGGCGCCAGACGTTTACTATAATTCAGGTCGACACCAGTTTTGGCTGCAAAGGCGTGGTGCAATTCTGGAGAACGTGATTGTTCAATCGGGTTACCAATCACGGCAAATTGTTTGCTCATTTCACAATGTCCATGTGCGGAAATGGCCATCAATATACGTGAAAAAGCGCAGGGACTAAAGCCTGCGCGATTTTAAATTGCTGCTAAGTTATCAGGGTTTTAGGAACTACAAATATCCATAATATGTTCCGCAAACATCAGCGCCATACTGAGAACAACCCCAAACCCAGTCAGGATACTCACCAGAATAGCGGCACCATCCAGAATCAGATTATGACTCAAAATTGCAGTACTCATCGCGCTGATGGCGAGAGCCAGAAAAAGCCAAAAGGCCAACACAGGTAGATTTAATTGAAGATTATGCATTGTTATTCTCACTAGACATCAAATGGAATATGATCGATGTAGCGATAGGGTGCCGCGATCAAATCAGGTATTTCTATGCAGCAGTATAGAGGATATATCTATTAAAACAGCCCTCTATTTGAGGGCTGTTTGTATCATTTCATTGCATTGAATTTTAATTCTGTTAACCAGTCATGTGGTTTCAGGTAGTAATCTGTTAAACGTTTTTCCGGTGAGCCTTCATCCCATTCAGGACGATAAGACCATCCGGTAAGCGGGGGCAGGCTGACCAGAATCGATTCAATCCGGCCGCCAGTCTGCAAGCCAAACAGGGTGCCGCGGTCATAAACCAGATTGTATTCCACATAACGGCCGCGACGGTATAACTGAAACTCGCGTTGTGCTTCGGTATAAGGCTTATCCTGATTGCGTTGGAAAATCGGCAGAATGGCTTCTAAGTAACCATTGCCTACAGCCTGCATATACTGGAAACAGGTTTCAAAATCCCATTGATTTAGGTCGTCAAAAAACAAGCCGCCAACGCCTCGCTGTTCATCACGATGTTTTAGATAAAAATAATTATCACACCATTGTTTATGTTCAGAATAAACTTCTTCGCCAAATGGCACACACAGATCATGCGCCGTTTGATGCCAGGACAATACATCTTCATCATTCGGATAAAATGGGGTCAGGTCAAAACCACCACCAAACCACCAGATCGGATCTTGGCCTTCTTTTTCTGCCACAAATAAACGCACGTTGGCATGTGAGGTGGGCACATTCGGGTTTTTCGGATGAATCACCAGCGATACACCCATGGCCTGTGCTTTGGCACCGGCAATATTGGGATGGCGTTCGGTCGCAGAAGCAGGCAGCTTGGAAATGTTAATGTGGGAGAACATCACGCCGCCTTTTTCAATCACCGTGCCATTTTGCAAAACACGTGAACGTCCACCACCACCTTCCGGGCGCTCCCAGTCATCAATAATAAACTCGGCCGTACCGCCACCAGCACGTTCCTGTTGCTCCAGTGCCGCACAAATCCGTGCCTGCAAGTCGAGGAGAAATTCACGAACGCGTTGAATATCCGCAGATGTAGGATGCTGCATCAGAGCCCTCGTAAGAAAATAAAAAAACTAACGACATCAAAGCATAAAATCAGTCAAAGATTAAGGTCTATTTGGTGATGCACGCCATAAAAGGCGTACTTTGAGTTTTATGATTCATTGATAGAATACGTCATTAAATCCGACCAAATGGCTAGGTTGAATTCTTTTTCCAAGCTCAGCACAATAACTCACAAGCGCTCATTGGCTTGAGCATTTCTCGACGGTAATAGGTGGGTGTCATGTTGGTACAGGTCAATTCCCTGATTCAAAAATATAATGTTCCCGGGCCACGCTATACCAGTTATCCCACTGTTCCGTATTGGGAAGAGCAGAATTTCTCGCTGGAACAATGGAAGCAAACGCTAAAAAAGTCTTTTGATGAATCCAATCAAAGCGAAGGCATTAGCTTGTATATCCACCTGCCATTTTGCGAAAGCCTGTGTACCTTCTGCGGGTGTCATAAGCGCGTGACCAAACGCCATGAAGTCGAACAACCTTATATTCAGGCACTGCTGAAAGAATGGGATTTATATTGTGAGCTATTACAAGAAAAGCCCATCATTAAAGAGATTCATTTGGGCGGGGGAACGCCGACATTTTTTTCAATGGCGCATCTGGCTCAACTGATTCAAGGCATTCTGGCCCAAGCCGACGTAGCGCCTGTACATGAATTCAGTTTTGAAGGCCATCCCAATAATACCACGCGTGAGCATCTACAAGGATTGTATGATCTTGGTTTTCGTCGGGTCAGTTATGGGGTGCAAGATTATAATGAAACCGTGCAAAAGGCGATTCACCGCATTCAGCCTTATGAAAATGTCAAACAGGTGACTGAATGGGCACGAGAAATTGGCTATGAGTCGATTTCGCATGATCTGGTCTTTGGTCTGCCATTTCAAAGTCTGGAAGATGTCTTAAATACCATTGAACAAACCAATTCACTCTTGCCGGACCGTCTGGCTTTATATAGCTATGCCCATGTGCCCTGGATTAAAGGTAATGGTCAGCGCGGTTTTAAAGATGCCGATGTGCCCAAAGATGCGATCAAACGGGAATGCTATGAAGCGGGTAAAAAGAAACTTCTGGCACATGGCTATCATGAAATCGGTATGGATCATTTTGCCTTAGAGAAAGATGCGATGTACCAGTCCTTTCAAGCGGGAACATTGCACCGCAACTTTATGGGATACACAGCCTCTAAAACCCAGGTGATGATTGGGCTAGGCATTTCTTCAATCAGTGATAGCTGGTACAGCTTTGCGCAGAATGTGAAAACCATTGAAGAATATTATGAATGCCTGGCGCGCAATGAAATTCCGGTATTTAAAGGACATGTCTTAAATCAGGAAGATTTGATCATCCGGCAACATATTCTAAATTTGATGTGCAGCTTTAGCACCTCATGGGAAAATTCCGAGATGCTTTTCCCT
This sequence comes from Acinetobacter sp. AR2-3, assembly GCF_001878775.1. Classification (NCBI taxonomy): domain Bacteria; kingdom Pseudomonadati; phylum Pseudomonadota; class Gammaproteobacteria; order Moraxellales; family Moraxellaceae; genus Acinetobacter; species Acinetobacter sp. AR2-3. The sequence goes on along the minus strand of NZ_MJIQ01000038.1, from coordinate 87,887 downwards.
GAAATTGATGAGGTTTTGGAACAGCTTGACGAAATGGCACAGGATGGTTTGATTCAATTTTTAGACTCGTCAGTCACGATTCTGGAGAAAGGGAAACCATTTGTACGCAATGTTTGTATGGCTTTTGATTTACGTTTAAATCGACGCATACCGGAGAACCGGATTTTCTCGATGACGATTTAATCTTCCCCTAACCCCATTTTTAAGAAAGATAGGGAAAACCTCCCCGAGCAAGATTTAAGCATTGCTTTAAGTCGAAGCGCAAGAAAGGGAGGTTTGGAGTGGTTAAGTTAAAATAAGGTAGGACAGGGTTTTAAAAATATTAAAAATCATCCTTTTTATAAAGATGTGCCATGCGTTCGTGCTTGGTCTTGAGATATTGTTCATTAAAAGGGTTTAAACCCACAGTCAAAGGCACACGATCGATCACGTTAATTCCCTGGGCTTTTAAAGCCTCAATTTTAGAAGGGTTATTGGTCACCAGGCGTACTGCTTTCACCTGTAAATGATCCAGCATGATGCTGCACATATCATACTGGCGTGCATCTGCTGGCAGGTTCAGCATTAAATTGGCATCTACGGTGTCATGTCCCTGATCTTGCAGGGCATAAGCGCGAATTTTATTGGTCAGGCCAATGCCACGACCTTCCTGACGCAAATACAGAATGACTCCGCGGCCTAATTCATTGATCAGTTTTAAAGTCGCTTGCAATTGCGGGCCACAGTCGCATTTGAGTGAAGCAAAGGCATCACCGGTTAAACATTCAGAATGCACACGCACCACTACAGGCTCATCTGATACTTCTTCAAGTCCTTTGGAAAGTGCGACATGTTCTTCGCCAGTCTTAGGGTCTTGAAATACAGTAATTTTAAATTCACCGTGAGCGGTAGGTAATCTTGACGTTGCGACAAATTCGATTGGCACAGCTGAACCCGTTAAATCCTGAAATTGGCTAAAGTATAGCGTAATGATTGAACATTGGTAGAATTGCAAAGTCGAAATTCTGCAATAGATTTTCTTTTTTGTAGAAAGCGAACGATAATAGTTGATAAATAGTAAGATTATTCAGGATAATCGTAGGCTGCAATTTTTTCACCCCGACGAGATCATTGTTTAATATTGCATCGCTAGAAGCGTAGCTGAATTGAAGCTGCTACAATTCAGCTATATGATCGGGTACTCCCCATTGACCTAGCTTTAGATTTGCCAGGCTTTAGAAGGCTTTGCCATAATATGCTGTATACAGAAATCCCAACTCAACGCCCTGTAACACCGTTGCTTGATGCGATCAATCATCCTGAGCAACTGCGTGCACTCGAGCAAAGCCAGCTAGAACAAGTGGCGGATGAGTTACGTCAATTCATTTTGTATGCTGCCGGGCAAAGTGGCGGACATTTTGGTGCCAACCTCGGTGTGATTGAACTCACCGTGGCCTTACACTATTGCTTTAATACGCCACATGATCGCCTGATCTGGGATGTGGGTCATCAGGCCTATCCGCATAAAGTGTTGACTGGTCGTCGTGAACAGCTCACCACCATTCGTGCCAAAGATGGTCTGGCTGCATTTCCGGCTCGTGAAGAATCTGAATTTGATACCTTCGGGGTAGGGCATTCTTCGACGGCGATTTCTGCTGGCCTAGGGATGGCGCTGGCACGTCGTTACCAGAATAATCCGTGTGAAGTTGTGTCGATTATTGGCGATGGTGCCATGACGGCAGGTATGGCCTTTGAAGCCTTGAATGATGCTGTGGCACACAGTGCTGATCTGATGGTGGTGCTGAACGACAATGATATGTCGATTTCTTGCAGTACCGGTGGTTTTGCCAAACATCTGGCTGCCATTTGGGAGCGCGGTGAATTCGTTAATGTTACCGAGCAGGGTGAGGCATATGTACAGCCACATCCGGAATGGTTGTATAACTCGCGTTTGCACAGTGCGGCAACCGATGCTGCAGATAACTTATTCCAAGCCATTGGCTTTGACTATTTTGGCCCATACGATGGTCATGATGTCAAACAGCTGGTGCATGTCTTTAATGCGCTGAAAAAGCGTAAAGGTCCACGCCTGATTCATATCTATACCAAAAAAGGCAAGGGCTTTGCTCCGGCAGAATCGGATCAAATCAAATATCACGCGATTAGCAAACTCAATGCCGTTGCTGCCAGCAATACTGCGCCGAAATATTCGGATGTATTTGGACAATGGCTTTGCGATGAAGCGGCACAAGATGCATGTTTGCTCGCAATCACACCTGCCATGTGCGAAGGCTCAGGCATGGTGAAGTTTGCCAAAGAGTATCCGGAACGTTTCTTTGATGTAGCAATTGCTGAACAGCATGCAGTCACACTGGCTGCCGGTATGGCTTGTGAAGGCTTAAAGCCGGTGGTTGCAATTTACTCGACTTTCCTGCAACGCGGTTATGACCAACTGGTACACGACGTGGCTTTGCAGAATCTGGATGTTACTTTCGGTATTGATCGTGCGGGGCTGGTCGGTGAAGATGGCCCGACGCATGCCGGTGCATATGACTATGCCTATATGCGTACCATTCCGAATATCGTGATCATGGCGCCGAAAGACGAAAATGAATGCCGTCAAATGTTGCATACTGCATATTTATACCCAGGGCCGGCAGCGGTACGTTATCCGCGTGGCAATGGACTGGGCGTTGAGATTCAGCAAAAAATGATCGAGATTCCAATCGGTCAGGCGGAAATTGTGGCCAGCTTTAATGGACAATATGACGAATATATTTCTGTACTGGCCTTTGGTAGCCGGGTACAGTCCGCAGTCGACGCAGCTGAAGCCTTTGCAGTGAAACATGAAATTGGCGTGCGTGTAATCAACATGCGTTTTGTCAAGCCACTCGATACTCAAATGCTCGATGATCTCGCTTTAAGCACCAGTCTGTTTGTCACGGTAGAAGAACATGCAGTGATGGGCGGCGCTGGCAGTGCCGTGAATGAATATATGGCAGAAGCACAGATTGTCAAACCGATGCTGAATTTGGGTCTGGATGATACATTTATGGCGCAAGCGACCCATGCACAGATGTTGCAGCAGGCGGGTCTGGATGCGCAAGGCATTGAAAAATCGATCAATCAGGCTTGGTCTAGCCTCGGACAAAGCGTTTTGTCATAATATCTTAAAAATTTTAGACACATTTTTCCCAAAAAAGCCCTGATATTTGCTAAGATATCGGGGCTTTTATGCATTATTCTTTATCAGTGTCTTCAAATTTGTAGTGGGTGTTCAATGGAACCTATGGTGGTGATGGCTGCGCGTGCGGCTCAGTTAGTTGGTCAAGAGCTTTTAAAAGCGCATCAGAATCGTCATAAACTCGATCTACAAGTCGAAGAAAAAGGAATTGATGGTCCGGTAACGCGTGTAGATCGTTATTTGGAACAGTTGACCATCGATACCCTACGTAAAAGCTATAAAAATCACAGTTTCCTTGGTGAAGAGTTTGGCTATCAGGAAGGTAAAGGTCATGACGCCGATTGGTGTTGGGTGATCGATCCGTTAGATGGTACTTTAAACTTCATTAACGGTTTCCCGCATTTCTGTATCTCTATCGCAGTTCAGCACAAAGGCATTACTCAACACGGGGTGATTTATGATCCGGTGAAAGATGAGCTATTCTCTGCCAGTCGTGGCCGTGGTGCCATGATGAACCAGCGCCGTATTCGTGTGAATGTCAAAGACAGCCTGGAAAATACCTTTATGGCTGTTGGTCACGCTTATCGTGCCAAGCGTAATGGCGAAGTTGTGTCTTATGCCAAGAATCATTTTCAAACCCTGTTAAACGTAACTGAAGCTGGCGCGCAATATCGTCGTTCAGGTTCTGCAGCATTGGATTTAGCCTATGTTGCTGCAGGTCGTTTCGATGGTTATTTCGAACTTGGTTTAAAGCCTTGGGATATCGCAGCTGGCGAATTGATCGTGAAAGAAGCAGGCGGTACTGTAGTTGATGCACGTGGTGGTAGCGACTCTATGGAAAATGGTCAAGTTTTGGCTTGTTCAATGAAAATGCTTAAGCCTTTAATGCAAGCAGTTGTTCCTGCTTGGGGCGAAGCAGCAAAATAATCGGGTTTAGATGAATCAGATCTAATATTGAGAAAAGGCGTCCTTCGGGATGCCTTTTTTATGCATGGAAATTTAAGTCGCGAGAGACTGATGCAAGATTGTTTGTCTATGCCTGAATACTGGAAATATCAGGTGAATTGGCGAAAAGTAACTTTTTATACCGACTGTTACATTTTTTATTGTATTTTAAGTATTAGAAATATATAGATAAATTAAGAATAAGGGAAATTAGTTTTAAAACTTAATGACATTGTGGAATATTCTGCTATAATTCCGCCACGCACTTAATTTCTGTTCTTTACCTGAACACTATCTTCTAATCATTGTATGCGCGTGCTGTCCATAGAGAGGACATATCCTTCGCGCCCCAATCGCTTAAGCGATTCCTTCAGGTTTGCGGCCGTAATCATGCGTGCGTTATATCCACATCGTCGTTACTCGGATCGCTGCTGAATCCTAATATTTTCAGCATTATTTGCTGTGCCGCTTTTTGCCGATGTCCATAATTGTTATTTATTAAATGGAGCACCCACTTCAGGGTGAATACTCTCTATGAGCAAAACTTTTGCTGATTTTTCCCTCGATGAATCTCTAACCCAGGCTCTCGACGCTTTAGGCTTTACTACTCCTACTCCTGTACAAGAACAAGCGATTCCAGCTGCGCTTGAAGGCAAAGACCTTCTTGTGTCAAGCCAAACAGGTTCTGGTAAAACTGCTGCATTCTTACTGCCTACGTTAAATGCGTTGGCAAACCAAGATACATTAGTACCGTTTAAAGACCGTATGAAAGCGGTTACTCAACCGAATATTTTGGTGATTTCACCAACTCGTGAATTGGCACAACAGGTATGTCAAGACGCGATTGCATTTGTACGTCACATGAAAGGCGTGCGTATTGCGGCAATCATGGGCGGTATGCCTTTCGGTAAGCAAATTCAACAGTTAAAAGGCGCGCAAGTTGTTGTTGCAACTCCAGGTCGTCTACTTGACTTGGTGAATCGTCGTCAAATCAAATTGGATAAAGTTGACGCGTTAATCGTTGATGAAGCTGACCGTATGCTTGACCTAGGTTTCTCTGAAGACTTAGAAGCAATTGGTGAGTTGGCTGCAAACCGCAAACAAACTCTTATGTTCTCTGCGACTTTTGCACCACGTATCATTACACTTGCAGAACGCATGATGAATGATCCAATGCGTATTTCGATCGAAACTGGTCACTCTACAAATACTGATATTACTCAGACTTTGCATTGGACTGACGGTTTCGAGCACAAGAAAAAACTTCTTACTCACTGGTTGAACGAAGAAGAAGTTGATCAAGCAGTTGTATTTGCGTCAACTCAAGAAGACACAGATATGTTGGCTGAAGAACTTGCTGAAGCAGGTTTATCAGTTGTAGCGCTTCACGGTGCTATGCCACAAACTGTTCGTAACCGTCGTTTACGCAGCATCCGTGAAGGTCGTGCGAAGATCTTGGTTGCAACTGACGTTGCAGCACGTGGTCTTGACGTACCAACTATTTCACACGTAATCAACTTCGGTCTTCCAATGAAGAACGAAGACTATGTACATCGTATCGGTCGTACAGGTCGTGCGGGTCGTACTGGTAAAGCCATTACTTTGGCGACTTATCGTGAACGCGGTAAAATCCGTGCTTTAGAAGACTTCCTTGATGCGCGTCTAAACGTATCTGAAATTGAAGGTCTTGAGCCATCTCCACCTCCTGCACGTGGTAGCCGTGATGGCGCTGGTCGCGGTCGTGGCCGTGATGGCGGTCGTCGTGATGGCGGTCGTGGTGGTTTCGGTGGTGGTCGTCGTTTTGAAGGCGAAAGCAACTTCAAACGTCGTGAAGGCGGTGATGATCGTCCACGTCGTAGCTTCGATGACAAACCTCGTGGCGAACGTCCAGCATTTGGCGAAGATCGTCCACGTCGTGACTTTGGTGATCGTCCAGCTCCACGTCGTGAAGGCGGTTTTGGTGATCGTCCACAACGTTCTTTTGATGACCGTCCAAAGCGTGACTTCGGTGATCGTCCAGCTCCACGTCGTGAAGGCGGTTTCGGTGATCGTCCACAACGTTCGTTTGATGACCGTCCAAAGCGTGACTTCGGTGATCGTCCAGCTCCACGTCGTGAAGGTGGTTTTGGTGACCGTCCTCGTTCTAATGATGACAACCGTGGCAACCGTGTAGATTATAAACCAGCTCGTGAAGGCGGTTATGGTGATCGTCCAAAACGTGATTTTGGTGATCGTCCAGCTCCACGTCGTGAAGGTGGTTTCGGTGATCGTCCAGCGCGTTCATTCGGTGATGACCGTCCAAAGCGTGATTTCGGTGATCGTCCAGTACGTCGCAACTTTGATGACAAGCCACGTGGTGAACGTTCGTTCGGTGGTGAAGATCGTCCACGTCGTAAATTTAACGACTAATTCAGTCGCTAGATGAAGATAAAAAAACCGGTAGAAATACCGGTTTTTTTATGCATTGAGTTTTTTGCTTTTTAACGTAAAATGTCTACTAAATCATATTTTGTCAGGGTTATGATAATTATTAATATGAAAAGCTTAACTGTTCGATCTCAATTGATAGAGGTGTATATGCCATATATCGCATTGACTTTGATTTTATGTAATATTATCTATTATTTATACAGTCTTTTTAATTAATCAATGTACCTGGCTTAAGCCTAAGTACATATTTTTACTATAAAAAATCCGAAATATTCAATTATTGTCATTTTATTATGATATTAACCCATCTTTTTCAACTGCTAACATTTTGAACTTCGTTCCTTTATAGTATGCATGCTGAAAAAATGCAGGAATAAACTCAGCTATGAAAAATCAAACAGCGCGAGATACTCAATCTCTGATTGAAGTCAAGAATCTGAGCTTCAAGCGGGGTGAGCGCGTGATTTATGACGACGTGAGTTTAAGTATTCGTCGTGGGCAGATTACCGCCATTATGGGACCATCCGGTACTGGTAAAACCACTTTATTGAGGTTGATTGGTGGGCAGCTGGTTCCTGAGCACGGTCAGGTTTTACTGGACGGCAAAGATATTGCCACGATGTCACGTTCCGAACTTTTTTCAGCACGTGCACGGATGGGCATGCTGTTTCAGAGTGGTGCTTTGTTTACCGATATGAGCGTGTATGAAAATGTCGCATTTCCGATTCGGGCACATACCAAATTGCCGGAACATCTGATTAAGGAAATCGTGGCACTGAAGCTGGAATCAGTCGGTTTACGTGGTGCAGAACAGATGATGCCATCTGAACTATCCGGTGGTATGAACCGACGCGTGGCTTTGGCCCGTGCGATTGCGCTAGATCCTGAGCTGATCATGTACGATGAACCCTTTGCCGGACAAGATCCGATTGTGATGGGGGTGTTGACTCGTCTGATCCGTTCATTACGTGAAGCACTGGACTTGACCACGATTATTGTCTCGCATGATGTTGCAGAAACTTTATCGATTGCGGACTACATCTATGTGGTGGCAGAAGGCAAAATTCAGGGCGAAGGAACACCGGCAGAGCTGAAAGCGCATCCGTCTGCTTTTGTACAGCAATTCCTGACCGGTTCGGTAGAAGGTCCGGTGGATTATCAGTTTAGTCATCAAGCTTATTTAAGTGATGAGGTTCGTTCATGAATGCAATTGCCGCATTAGGTAGACGCGTTATTGAACGTGTACAGGGAATTGGGGTCGCGACCCTGATGCTATTGCAGATTTTATTTTCCATGCCGACCTGGCTTGGCGTAAAGCTGTTTGTTTATCAGATGTATCGGGTTGGGGTATTGTCCTTGCTGATTATTGTGGTTTCTGGCCTGTTTATTGGAGCCGTGCTTGGTTTGCAGATGTTTAGCATCTTGTCGACCTTTGGTAGTGAGTCGATGCTAGGAACAGCAGTCGCGCTGACCTTGCTGCGTGAGCTGGCACCTGTAGTCGCCGCTTTGCTGTTTGCAGGACGTGCCGGTTCGGCCTTGACTGCTGAAATTGGCCTGATGAAAGCCACTGAACAATTGTCCAGTATGGAAATGATCGGTGTCGATCCATTGAAGCGGGTAATTTCACCGCGTCTTTGGGCAGGGATTTTTAGCTTGCCAATGCTTTCCGTCATCTTTGCTGCAGTTGGGATTATGGGCGGTAAAATGGTCGGGGTGGATTTTCTGGGTGCCGATGAAGGCGCTTATTGGAGCGGCATGGAAAGCAGCGTGCAATTCTATAAAGATGTCTTGAATGGCACCATTATTAAAAGTTTTGTATTCGCATTAATTTGTACCTGGATTGCGGTGTACCAAGGCTATGCCTGTGTCCCGACATCGGAAGGTATTGCAACTTCTACAACACGTACAGTCGTGTATTCTTCGTTGTGCGTTTTAGGTTTTGACTTTGTGTTGACTGCGGTCATGTTCGGAGGTGTTTAATGAAATCACGTACTAGTGAGCTGGCCGTTGGTGTTTTTGTTATTTTGTTTGGTATTGCCTTATTTTTCTTGGCGATGCGTGTCAGTGGTCTGGTTGGACACAATATTTCCGACAGCTATAAAATGACAGCGACTTTTGAAAATGTAAATGGGATCAAACCGCGTGCCAAAGTGGCATTAAGTGGTGTGAAAGTGGGGCAGGTAGATGACATTACCCTGGATCCAGTGACGCGTCTGGCGACCGTGCATATGACCCTGGATGGCGCATTGACTTCTTTTAATGCTGAACAGTTAAAGCAGGTTCAGCAGGAAGCGCTGGAAGAGTTGCGTTATAGTTCGGACTATACTGCGGCTGCACCTGAGCAACAAAAAGACATGGAAAAACAACTGTTAGCTAACATGAAATCCATCACCAATATTGATGAGGATGCTTATATTATGGTAGCGACCAATGGGTTATTGGGTGAAAAATACCTGAAAATTATTCCAGGTGGTGGTCTGAACTATTTGAAACGCGGTGATCAGATTGCCAATACCCAAGGCACCATGGAAATTGAAGATTTAGTGACGAAGTTTATTACTGGCGGTGCCGGTAAATCGTCGGATAGTCAAGAAACTGCCCCAGAACAGGCGACAGTTTCAGAATCGACTGATGCAGAACCTGCATTTGTTGAATAATAGATTGAGGAGATTTCAGTGAAGACTTTAGTAAAACAAACGCTTGCAGCAAGCATTTTTTCAACAATGGTTGCTGGTACAGTGTTTGCTGCACCGTCTGAAGCGCCACCTGCTTTTATTAAAAAAGTGGCAGATGGTTTGATTGAGCGCCTCAAAGCTGATAATGCAAAATTGCAGAACAATCCGGCGCTGGTCAAAGCGATTGTCCGCCAGAATCTGGATCCATACATTGATTCACAGTCTTTCACGCGTATTGTAATGGGGACTTATGCGACGAACCAGTATAGTACTGCTGCACAGCGCGCGCAGTTTGAAAAGAATTTCCGTGAAACGCTGATTGAAAATTATGGTTCTGCATTTTCCAAGTTTAGTAATCAGACCTATAGCGTGCGTCCATACAAGGCTAGCAATAGCAAAAACCCTGTTGTAACCATCGACTTTAATAATAAAGGCGAGAAAATTCCGGTAGCGTTTCAGCTGGTGGACAAAGGTTCACAATGGAAAATCCGCAACATCAACGTATCGGGTATCGATCTAGGTTTGCAATTCCGTAACCAGTTTGCTGCGACAGTCAAACGTAATGGCGGTAATATAGATAAGGCTATTGCTAACTTCAAACCGGATGCAGAAGCTGCAATCGACAAGAACAAGAAATAATCAGATAGGTGAGCCGTGATTGTATTCAAGGATCAGGAATTGCAGGTTTCAGGCAAAATTGACTATGCTAATGCGCAGGACTATTACCTCAATGGTCTGCGTGTAGTTCAGTCACAGACCAAGTTTCCGCTTGTGGTCAACTTGGCTGGGCTTGAAAGTGGCAGTACTTTGGCTTTGGCGGTATTGGTGCGCTGGTTGCGCCAGACGCCTCAAGCGCAAGGACTACAGTTTAAAGCTGTCCCTGCTAAAATGATGAATATCATTCAGGCCTGTCATTTACAGGATGATTTACAGATCATTCAGTAAATAAAAAAGCACCGAAAGGTGCTTTTTTATTGTTGATACATTTTAAAAGTAAAGTCCTTCCTTTATCAAAAGGACGTTAGGAAGGATTAAAATATGACCTCACCCTAACCCTCTCCTAAAAGGAGAGGGAACTTCCTCTCTAAATTTATGGATAGAAATGATGATTTTTAAAAACTACTATCTCAATAAATATTGGAAGTCCTCTCTCCCTATGGGAGAGAGTTAGAGAGAGGGTGAAGAAATTAAATCCACTTCTTCCATCTAAAGTAAATCAATGGCCCAATCAAAAAGCCGATTAAAATAATACTGACCATAATAAAGCTCATAGTGCCTTGTGCAAAAGGCAGAACTTCGGTATTCATGCCATAAATACTGGCGATTAGCATCGGCGGCGCAAGCATACTTGGCAAGATCGAGAATCGACGAATCGTATCGTTCTGTTCAGTGTTAATGAATCCGGACGTGGTATCGAGCAGGAAACGCACTTTCTGGAACAGGAAGGCATCATGTTCAACCAGCGAGCGAACATCTTCACTGAGTTCTCGGATATCCGCATCATAAATATGACTGCCCAAGGCGCGTGGACGAGACAGGAAAGTCAGAACACGACGCAAATCGATCAGACAGAGCTGCGCTTTACCGAGCATATCTTCCAGTTGAGCCAGACGGGTAATCATGTCATCCAGATCAAGAATCTGCTCGCGATGGCGGTTATTCAACACTTCAGTTGAATATTTCTCTAAATCTTTATGGACGTCTTCCAGAATGTCGGCCAGTTCATCCAGTTTGGCTTCGAGCAGACCCAATAAAATCCAGGTTGGATCTTTATAATCGATTTCATAATCATTGCGGCGCGCACGGGCCCGGAAGGCACGAAAGGCCACCAGCTTTTCGCCACGCAAGGTAAACAGACGGTCCTTATGCAGAATAAATGCCACAGTTTGTACCGTCGCCAGCATGCTGGATTCATCTTCGTTTTCGTTCTCGACCTGATAGTTTTTATTTTTGGTTAAAAAATAGGTACTGATATGCAAAATACCATCATCATCACGGTAAAATCGGGCACTCGAGGAAATATCTTCCAGCGATTTTAAGGTCGGTAAGTTTTGTGCATAGGCATCTAGAATCCATTGCTGCTCTTCTTGTGAAGGTGCAATCAGATCAAGCCATACTAAATCTGGATGCAGGTCGAAATCACCGTTAATCGTGATATCTTCTAAGCTACCGCGCTCTGTGGCGTAAAAGGCTTCAAGCATGCTGTCTTTTCTCCCTGGCGCAGTATGTGAATTGGAATGGGTGTATTTTAGACAAGGAATTGAATAAAAACACTGATATTAAGCAGTTATTTTTGGAAAAAACGCGCTTGCAGCGATTTCGTACAATATAGCGTCAATTGGAGAGTGAAATGATGAATTCTATCGCAATTTTTTGTGGTTCAGCACTGGGCTCGGATCCTCTCTATGCCCAGATTGCCGAAAAGGTTGGCCAGACCTTGGCAGCAAGGCATCAGACGCTGGTCTATGGCGGTGGTCGCTCCGGTTTAATGGGGATTATAGCTGATAGTGCTTTGGCTGCTGGTGGCAAGGTGATTGGCGTAATTCCAAGACAGCTGGTCAATCGTGAACTGGCGCATCCGCATATTACCGAGCTGTTTGTGGTCGATAATATGCACGAGCGTAAAACCCGCATGTCGGAACTGGCACAGGGATTTATTGCCATTCCGGGTGGTGCAGGAACACTGGAAGAAATTTTTGAACAATGGACCTGGGCACAGTTGGGAATTCATAAAAAGCCTTGTGCTTTTTTAAATGTAGATGGCTTCTATGATGATTTACTCAAATTTATCCATATGACGACTGAGAAAGGTTTTACCAAAGCGCGCTTTAGCGATGCTTTAATTGTCAGTGATAATCTGGATGATATTTTGCGCCAATTTGAAAGTTATCAGCCGCCCGAAGCGAAATGGGGTATGGTCGATCAGACCGATCTTGTAAAATAAGCTGTCCACAGCATGATTTGTAGAAAATAAATGAAAGTGATTACGGTGGCTGCGGCCATTATTTTAAATGAAGCGCAGCAACTGCTGGTGGTTCGCAAAAAAGGGACGTCCTGCTTTATGCAGGTTGGTGGCAAACTGGAGCCAAATGAAGCACCAGAAGCAACGATGTTGCGTGAAATTCAGGAAGAAATTGGTACAAAGGCAGAGATTCAGCAATTCATTGGGCGTTTTGAAACCCAGACGGCGAATGAACCAGATCATCAACTGGTGAGTTATGTCTATTGGGTAAGTCTGGATCAAGCACCAAAAATTGAAGCGGAAATTGCCGAAATGAAATGGGTCGATCTGGATGAAAAAGAGGTACGACTCGCACCCTTGACTACTGAAATTGTGATTCCTTGGGTGAAGTCGCAGTTACTCGCCCAAGCTTAAATTTTCAGATTTGAGCACCTGCCAGACAGGCTGCATAAACTTTTTGACAGCCCAGTTGTTCAAGTGTTTGGCTCAGTGCTCGAATCGAGCTGCCGGTCGTCACCACATCATCAATAATCAGCACCCGACGGTAACGCAGCTTGGAAATGGTACTGATCTGGAATTGTGATTGGATGTCTTCAATCCGCTCCAGCCGGCTTAGGCCCTTTTGCGAGTGTTGTTTCATTCGTCGAACAGGTTGCCAGATGGGTACATTCAACTGTTTTGCCACATGTTTGGCCAGCACCAGAGATTGATTATAACCGCGCTCAGCCAGACGCTCATTCGAGATCGGCATCGGTACTATTGCACTGACTTTAGGTAGGTCTAAACTTAACAGCACACCTGCCAGTAAATTTTGCAAATGCAGCTTCTGTTCATATTTAAACAGTTGAATCAGCCGGTCCATCGGGTAGGCATAGTCGCAGGCAATCTGGAACTGCATTTCCTGCCGTTGAATGGTGCTGTGTGTCCAGAGCAATTGTTGCCAGCAATCCTGACAAACTGAATGAATTGCTTGAGAATCGCTATGACACAGCTGACAGGGCTGTAAGCGAGTGAGCCAGGATTTGCCATGTTGCAGCAGTTTAAACATAGGCATAGCGCGGTGCTTCCGGTAGCCAGCGTTGCAATAATGCTTCGGCCTGATCAGGATAATCCTTGAGCATCTGTTGCGCGACATAATGGGCTTGACTGAGCAGGTGATCATCTCGCTCCAGTTTGGCCACCCGAAAATTCATGTCACCGGTCTGTTTGGTGCCGAGCAGTTCCCCCGGACCACGCAATTCCAGATCTTTCTCGGCAATCATAAAACCATCATTGGTTTCACGCATGATTCTTAAGCGTTCCTGACCATTTTGCGATAGCGGGTGTTTATACAACAGGGCGCAAAAACTGGCCTTGGCACCACGGCCGACCCGGCCCCGTAACTGATGCAACTGGGACAAGCCCAAACGCTCGGCATTTTCAATCACCATAATGGAGGCATTGGGAACATCGACACCGACTTCAATGACTGTGGTGGCGATGAGTAGCTGTAATTCATTCTGCTTGAATTGCTGCATCACCGCCTGTTTTTCATCGGCTTTCATTTTGCCGTGTACCAGACCGATATTCAGTTCAGGAAAGCGTTCTTTGATTTCAGCAAAAGTGGCTTCGGCCGCTTGGGCATCCAGCGTTTCAGATTGCTCCACCAAGGTACAGACCCAATACGCCTGCTTGCCTTCGGCACAGTTGCTGGCAATCCGTTGCAAGACTTCTTCGCGCCGGTCTAATGGAATGGTCACGGTCTGAATCGGGGTACGGCCCGGCGGCAGCTCGTCAATCACTGAGGTATCCAGATCACCATAGGCAGACATGGCCAGTGTGCGTGGAATCGGAGTCGCGCTCATCACCAGTTGATGCGGTGACATACCATCCAGACCTTTATTTCTGAGAGCAAGGCGCTGATCCACACCAAAGCGATGCTGTTCATCAATAATCACCAGACCCAGTTTGGCAAACTCGACATTTTCCTGAAACAGGGCATGGGTACCGATCACCAGATGGGCGCTCCCATCCCGAATCACCTGTTCTGCTGCGGCGCGGGCTTTGCCTTTTTGTTTACCGGAAAGCCAGGCTACATTTAAGCCCAAAGGCTCAAACCAGCGTTTAAAGTTGAGATAATGCTGCTCGGCCAGAATTTCGGTGGGTGCCATCAACGCCACTTGCCAGCCTTCTTCCAGGGCGTGACAGGCAGCTACACCGGCGACTAGTGTTTTGCCGGCGCCGACATCGCCTTGTACCAGACGCAACATTGGTTTATTGGTTTTTAAATCCTGCGCGATTTCTCGGGATACGCGTTTTTGTGCATCGGTCATTTCAAAAGCCAGACCGGCTAAAAGCTGTTTGGCATAGGTTTTACTTGGTACAAAAGAAGGTGCTTCGACCTGCTGAATAAAGGCACGCCGGGTCAATAAGCTGATCTGATGTGCTACCAGTTCTTCAAAGATCAGACGCTGCTGGGCAGGATGTGAGCCTTGTGCCAACTGCAGCATATTGGCATTGACTGGTGGGTGATGGATATATTCTAGTGCCTGTTTCAGCGCATAACCATTGCTAAATTTTGCTGGCAGCAGTTCAGGCAGATGATCGCTATACTGAGCCAGGGCCTGCTGAATATAATCCCGTATTTTGGGCTGGGTCAGGCCTTCAGTCGCCGGGTAAATCGCCGTGAGCTGGGTTTGAGGTAAAGGTGTGTCCTCAGTAATGACTTGCAGCTCGGGATGATACATTTCCAAACCGCGCGCACCGACCCGCACTTCACCAAAAATTCTTAAACGGTTACCGAGCTTGCAACGGTCAGTAATACCTTTATAGATATGATAAAAACGTAAAGTAACCTTGCCAAAATCATCATCCAGCAGCACAGCCATAGATTTGCGTTTACCGGGTGGAAAATCTACACCTTTAACGATCCCTTCCAGCAGATAACTGCGTCCCACGCTCAATTGATTCATGGGAATGATCGTGCTACGGTCTTCATAGTCACGTGGTAGATGAAAAAGCAAATCATCAGTATTGAAGATATTTAGTTTTTCGAGTAATGAAGCGGCGGCATTGCCAACGCCTTGTAACTGATGGACTGCAGCCATGTCCCCTCAACCAGATTTGTGATTCGGTGCTCAATGCATATTTTATTTACCGGTTATGGTAAAACATCCCGACGTGTGGCTAAACAACTATTTGAGCAAGGTCATCAAATTAGCACAATTAGCCAGAGTCCCAAAACAGATTCATTCGCAACTCATCTGATTCAGGATGTGCATAAACTGGATTTAACAGCAGTTACACCGATTGACTGGGTCTATGTATTACTTAGTCCAAAACAAAGTACGGTTGAAGGCTATCAGCAAACCTATCTGGATTCTGTTCAGCCTATTGTGGCTGCCTTGAAACAGCATCCGGTGAAACAGATTGTGGTGGTGTCATCCACCCGGGTCTATGGGCAAAATTCCGGTGAAATCGTAGATGACGAAACTGAAATTCACCCGAATGATGCTCAGAGCAAAATCTTGCAGCAGATGGAGCAGGCTTATTTCACTGCTTATCCTGAGAAATGTACCATCATTCGTCCAAGTGGGATTTATGGAGCATCGGTAGAACGCCTACAAAAAATGGCCGCCTCGATGTTGAGATATCCGAATCTGCACTGGTCCAACCGGATTCATATTGAAGATTTATCACGTTTCTTGTCACATATGATTCACGTGGAACATCCGGAATCTTCTTATATTGTGACCGATAACCAGCCAAAATTATTGCATGAAATATTGCAATGGTTTCAACAGCAGATGAGGATTCCTTTGCTTAAAGTTGAGAGCGGGCAGGTGACAGGTAAGAAACTTTATGCGACTCGAATGCAGAAAATGGGATTTGAGTTAGAGCATCCAGATTGTTATGAGGATTATTTGGAGTTGATGGAAAAATAATCTTTAGCCCTTCTTTTAAAAGAGGAACATTCCTCCTTTTCTCGAAGGGGAGAGGGAGGATTAAATTCCCTCTCCTTTTAGGAGAGGGCTAGGGAGAGGTGGAGAATTTTTTGAACATTTTTCCTCATCTCCCTTGCGAAGCAGTGCTTTTCACCGCGGAGGGAGAAGGAGCTTAGGGGCTTAAATAATCTTACTTCTTCTTCCGCTTCGCGCGTTTCTTGGCTTGTTCAGCCGCAACTGCATCCAAAGCTTCTTTCAGTTCTTCATCCGTAAAGTCGGTGATGTGGTGCAGCATTTGTAGCTTCACTTCATCCAGTACCAAATCTGCATATTGAGCCACATTGGTTAGCTGCTCATCAAAGACAATCGCATTGTCTTCATTGGTACACAGATAACCTTTTTGGGTTAAGACTTTAATAAAGCTCTGGAAAAGGGCTTTGTCGAAGAACTCAGGTGAGTTGAACTCATATAGCACAGACAGGCGCTGTCCCACCAGATAACTCAGCTCTTCGACCTGACGGGTCGAAATATTGCCAGAACCACGCTGGGTAATCAGTGCCAAAGTCATGTAGTAACGTTCCAGACTTTGGGTTACTGGTGCAGCTAGAACTTCAAGCTGATGATGCGCTTCTGTATTTGGTGCAGGTGCAATGAGGTTTTCACCATCTTGCGTGATCAGTTTGGCAGAAATCAGGTTATCAATATGGGCATTGACCTGATCCTGAATCTCATCTTCATGCCATTTTAAAAATAGCTCAGCTTTGAGGAACGGATACAGGGTGCTGCTGATATTGACCACATCATGACGGCGGATGGTGCCGTTATGTTCAGTCAAGGCTGCAATCAGGGATGGCAATATAAAAGTATGCACAATATTATTACGGAAATAGGTCAGCAGAACCGCCTGATTATCTTCAATCGCAATAATATCGCCCAGTACATGCTTCACCCGCTTGATCAGTTTCAGCTTCATCGCATAGGCAATTATTTCTTTGCCTGACAGCGGCGTGACCTGCATGCGTTCATCATAAGGCAGGGCGGTGAGCAAGGTGCGATAGGTATCCAACTGCTTGATACAGATTTCTTCATCCAGCGTATGTTTTGGCGTGGCCAGCAAGATTAAAGATAATAACGATACCGGATTGATCACGACTGCACTGTTAATATTTTCCAGAATAGCCTGTGCAGAGCTATTCACCGCGTCAGAAACCGCTTGTGGAACCGGATCATCGTTCTTTTCGATCTTGATATTTTCTGCACCATGCTGTTTCAGGATATCATCCAGAAATACCGGTTTACCGAAGTTCAGGTGCACCTTGCCAAAAATGCGTTCAATCTTGCGCAGGGTTTTCAAAATACCAAAAATAGACTCGGCTTCTTTTGGCTTACCACTCATCTCACCGACATAGGTACCACCTTCCATTAGGCGTTCATAGCCGATATAGGTCGGTACAAACACAATCGGTTTGGACTTGCCACGTAAATGACCATGCACGGTCATTGCCAGCATCCCGGTTTTTGGCGGTAGCAAACGACCGGTACGTGAACGGCCACCTTCAATAAAGTATTCCAGCGGGGTATTACGTGACAGGACGCTATACAGATATTCTTTAAAGACCGTGGTATAGAGCGCGTTGCCGCGGAAGGTACGGCGAATAAAGAAAGCGCCACCACCGCGTAAAATCTGGCCGACAAAAGGCATATTCAGGTTGTCGCCCGCTGCGATATACGGCACCATCAAACCACGGCGATAGATCACATATGACAATAACAGATAGTCAATATGACTGCGGTGACAGGGGGTATAGACAATTTCATAATCCTTGGCCAGTTCACGCACGGTACTGAAATTATGGACTTCCACGCCGTCATAAAGCTGGGTCCATAAGCGGGTCAGTGCTTTGTCGGCAAAACGTACGGTAGAATGAGAATAGTCGGAAACGATTTCGTTCAGATAACCGATGGCACGACGTTCGGATTCCAGCATCGAGGTTTTACTGCGAATACTGTCATTGCGAATCGCCGCCTGTACATCTGGTGACTTGATCAGACCATGCATCACATTACGGCGGTCGGACAGATCCGGCCCGAGAATGACTTCACGCTGACCATCCAGGTAATCATTTAAAGTGCTGACAATATAAGTTGCTGGCGCTGAATTTGGATGCGTCTCTTTGGCAAAGTTAATCAATGCGCGTAAAGACTGCGGTTCATGGAATTCTAAATAAGACTGGCGACCATGCAGGCCGATATTGACCAGTTGCTTGACCCGGCTCGGTGTAGACCAGGTATCGGTAAACAACAGCTTAAACCAAGAATCTTCTTTTTCAGGCTCACGTCCCCAAAGTACTGTTACCGGTACCAGTTCGACATCCAGTTCAGGATGCTGTTCCAGGATTTCAATCAGGCGTAACAGGCGCGGCGGGAAAGCATGCGGTGGTGAGCTGAGCAGGTTATTTTCATCATGATGCTGTAAAAACAGCAGCGAAGCTTTTTCCTTACTATTGCCCAGTTGCATTGGATCGAGCGCAGCTGGCAACTTTAAACGGCGGGTTTCTGCATCGACGACCAACGCATTACTACGCGAATGGTTCTGTAAAACGTAACAGACCAGCTTTCGCGATTCTGCCGCGGTCTGATCAGGTTCAGGTGCTGTCACTTCACTTGGTACTTCCCCAAGAACATGAGGGGTAACCACAAGATCAAGTAGCTTACTTGAAAGCTTGCGATACATTTGACCAAAGCCATTCTTGGACATAGCTGCTCCTAATTTTACTGACCAAAACCACAGGACTTCTGAGGGGATTTATTTTTGCGGGTTTCCAAAGCGAAACCATATATCTTTTTTTAACAACTTCAACAGAAGTGCGCTAATTTTAGCGTGAAAGCAGATGCTTTTCCTAGTCACTTATGACATCAGTATGACAGAACAGTCATGCAATCTTTAGAGTTTCGGTCTGATTTTGTGGCAGAATATTCCAGATTAATTATTTAGATCTGTTTTTCCATTTTGGGATATCTCCAATATTACGTAGGTTGCTTATGAATGCCTTAACACAGGAACTGGTCGAGCTGCTCAGCTTGGAAAAGTTAGAAGAAAACATTTTTCGGGGAATCAGCCGTAATCTGGTGGGCAAGCGCGTGTTTGGTGGGCAGGTTTTAGGGCAGGCACTCCGCGCTGCGTCTTATACCACAGACCGTCCGGCACACTCGTTACATGCCTATTTTCTGTTTGGCGGAGATGTCAACGCACCGATTATTTATGAAGTGGATCGTATCCGTGACGGCAAGAGCTTTGTCAGCCGTCAAGTACGTGCGATTCAGCATGGTCGCACTATTTTTATGTGTATGGTGTCTTTTGCGCATCAGGAAGAAGGTCTCAATTACCAGATTTCAGAGCCGGAATATCCGCCAGCAGAAAGCCTGAAAAATGAAGCAGAACTGATCAAACAAATGATTGAGTTTATTCCGGAAAATGTCCGTGCGTCCTTCACCCGTGATCGTCATGTGGAAATTCGCCCGGTCAATCCGCAAAATCCATTCCAGCCTCAACCTGAAGCACCGTCTTATGCGCACTATATCCGTACGCATGACCGTATTGCTGCAGAAGTTGATCAGATCTCTTTGCATCAGGCCATTGCTGCTTTCTATTCCGACTTTACCTTGATGACCACGGCGCTTCGTCCACATGGTCTGAGCTATATCTCGCCAAGTTTACAATGTGCCAGTATTGACCATGCCATGTACTTCCATAAACCGTTCCGTGCGGATGAGTGGATGCTTTACGATATGGATGCCACCCAAAGCGCCAGTTCGCGTGGCCTGAATTTTGGCCGGATGTGGCAGAACGGTGAGCTGGTCTGCAGTACCTCTCAGGAAGGCTTGATCCGTTTACGTGAAATCGAAACACAGTAATTTTTCTTCCTGCTCAAAAAGTCGAATCCCTGATTCGGCTTTTTGTTTTTAAGCCGGATGAAAATGGCCATTTGATATCATGTCCTCACGCCGCGTTTATAAAATATTACTCGATTCTGTAGAATTCGCATGGCATAGTGCGGCTTAAGATCAATATTAAAAATGCATGAAAAGATGAGCTTAAATACGCAAATTCTAATTGCCGCCGTATTGGGGGTGCTGTTTGGATTTCTATTGACGATATTTCCGCAGACCTCATTTTTTGATATCAGCTTATATGGCATCGGTATTGTCAGCAGTATTTTTATTGGCTTGTTAAAAATGCTGTTAGTGCCGCTGATTTTTAGCTCAATCGTGGTCGGTGTATCCAATCTGCAGGCGGGTGGGCAACTGAGCCGTACCTGGAAAATTACCCTGATGTGTTGTGTGACCACCACCACCTTGGCGCTCATTTTAGGTCTGGCGTGTGCGCATCTGTTTGATGTGGGCAAAGGCGTCGATGTACTGATGTTCCAGGATGCCATGGCACAACATCAAACACCGGATACGCTCACGCCATCTTCTTTCTTTACCAACTTTATTCAAAATACCCTGATCAATCCGTTTAAAGCCTTTGCCGATGGCAATGTCTTGGCGGTGGTAGTCTTTGCGCTATTTGTTGGTGTAGCACTAGTCGCAGGTGGAGATAAATTCCGTACTGTGCGCAAGCTGAGTCACCAGTTTTTTGAAATCATGATGTTGATGATTGGCTGGGTGATGAAACTGGCACCGCTCGGTATTTTTGCCTTATTGGCTAAATTAATTGCCACTGAAGATGTTTCAGTTCTCAGTCGTCTGGCTGAATTCGCTGCGGTAGTCACCGGTACGACGATTTTTCATGGCATCGTGGTTTTGCCTTTATTGCTGTGGATTTTCGGCAAGATGGATCCGGTCACGTTCTTTAAAGGCACACGTGCTGCCTTGATTACTGCCTTTGCCACCAGTTCCAGTTCGGCCACCATGCCCTTGTCGATGAAATGCGCGCAGGAAAATTTAGGTGTGCGTCCACATACTGCAGGCTTTGTAATTCCACTCGGTACACAGTTAAATATGGATGGTACGGCGCTGTATGAAGCAGCTGCAGCTCTATTTATTGCCAATTTAATGGGGCTGGATCTCAGTCTGGGGCAGCAGCTGGTGGTCTGTGCGACGGCGATGATTGCATCCTTGGGTGCACCGGGAATTCCGAGTGCCGGTATGGTGACCATGATTATGGTCTTGCAATCGGTCGGTTTGCCTGCCGAGGCGATTGCCATTCTTTTACCGATCGACCGTTTACTGGATACCGTACGCACAGTCGTGAATGTTCAGGGAGATATGATGATCAGTGTGGTGGTAGATCGGCATACACGTGAACCCGATCTTCAAGCTACAGATAGCTAAAACATTTAAAAAATAAAAAAAGCAGGCCATTGGTCTGCTTTTTTTATAAGGTAAGTTTTAATAAATCAAGAACAATCCCAGACCATTGCGGTGATATGGATCTTAATCCGCTGAACGCTTATTCTGATTTAGCTCATCTGCCGCTTTAAGCTCGGATTGATCCTGCTCAAGCAATTTCAGTGGTTCTTCAGCTTCATTTAAAGCATGCATCGATACTTCAGTAATATGCTCTGAATCAGTTTCACTAAGCTCGAGTTCTCCAAGCGGTTCATCGGATTCATTCAAATCATGCGCTGATGCTTCAGGAATACTGTCCAGATCATATTCAGACGCTTGATCTAAGGTAAAGTTCAAACGACCACCCATGACACTGGCCAGTTCTTCTAAACCTTGTTTGTTCATGGAGGAAAACAGTTGAATCGAGAAATCCAGCTTCATCTTTTTCAATGCCGCTTTGACTTCCTGCAAGGCTTTGGATGCAGGACCACGGTTTAGTTTATCTGACTTGGTTAACAAGACATGCACGAACAACTGGCGGGAATAAGCCCATTCCAGCATCATCACATCGAAGTGTTGCAGGGGATGACGGATATCCATCAACAATACCAGGCCTTGTAAGCTCTGGCGATGAATCAGGTAGTTTTCCAGTTCTTTTTGCCAGACCAGTTTCATTTTTTCAGGCACAGCCGCATAACCATAACCGGGTAAGTCGACCAGACGCTGATCCGGATTACCCAGACTGAAAAAGTTGATCATCTGGGTGCGGCCAGGTTTTTTCGATGCACGTGCCAGCTGTTTCTGGTTAGTCAGGGCATTAATCGCACTAGACTTACCTGCATTCGAGCGGCCGGCAAAAGCAATTTCATAGCCTGTATCTTCTACACAAAGACTGAGTTTGGGTGCACTCATTAAAAATTCGGCTTTGCGTAGCCAGTTGAGTGCGCGCACAGAATATTCAGTAATGGCAGAATCAACTTTTTTCTCATAGCTGATCTTTTGCTTAGGCGCATGGGCTGTCTTACTGTTTTTGGATTTTCCTCTGCTGTGGTGCATAACTCAACTTCAATAAATGATCTACAATGAAACATTATAAAGGAAGTCGCACAGGCAAGCGAACTTTGCCGCAAGAATAAGTCACAAGACCTGACCCGCAAGACTTTAAAGATTAACTAGGCCGATCGGAGAATTTCTACTGAAACGCGCATTTCGTGGCCTAATCACATCTTTAAGCACATATTGGTCCAGACTGCTATAAAACTGTTCAACCGCATCATCTAAAATACTTTTTAAACCACAAATCGGACGTAACACGCAGGGTGGGCTATTGCATTCCACTACATTGCTGTCGCGTTGCAGGATCCGCACAATCTGTCCCAGTTGAAGGTTCAGGCTTGCCGGATTTAAACGTATGCCGCCACCTTTGCCACGTGTGGTGATCAGCCAATCCTGTTTCGCCATAAAGTGCACGATTTTCATGGCATGATTTTGTGAAACCTGCAAGCGCTCGGCAAGCTCTGCAATGGTATAAGGGAGATCACGTGGCTGTGCGACATACATCAGGATCCGAAGCGCATAGTCAGTGAATTTATTGAGTTGCATAAGATCAACAGCTAGAAAATGAAAGAATTGAATGCTAAAAGCTCCACGAATGGAGCTTTTAATCAGAATCTGATGCTAGTCTAAACCGTTTTTGCAATTAAAGCTTGAGCGGGGCAGACACTTCGACCACATCACCAACTTTGTAGTGGTTGATCAGGGTCTGTGCAACCGAGAATGCGGTTGGATTTTCTTCCGCTTTCACAGTAATTTGATATTGCTCGTTTTGAGCCTGGTCAAAGCTAAACTGTTGTGGTTGACGAATGTGCTGTTCAGGCACCTGTACACGTACTGAAATATGTTCACCCGCTTCAGCACTTGCAATCGCAGCACCATCTTTAGCTTTAAGCGTAAAGATTTTACCTGCATCGGTATCATTGACTGCTGCCACTTCAAATTCGCGCCAGCCCGCCCAGCCACCATTTTCAGAAGCTAGAGTGGCATATTTAGATTTTTCCACACCAATCAAAATATCTGCCAGTTGCATATACGCTTCTTTCCAGGCTGCGATCAGGTCTGAGTCCATGGGTACATCTAAAACTTCGCTGATCGAGTGCAACAGGTTGTCACCGACAATCGCATATTGATCCGGCTGAATATCCAGGCTGACATGTTTAGTGGTAATACGTTCGATGGCTTTGGCCAAAACGCCCGGATTGGTAATGTTTTCAGCATAGGCAAGTACTGCGGCAGCCAAGGCACGTGGTTGACGGCCAGTACTTTGATGATCCATGTTGAAGGTGTTTTTTAACTCTGGATGGTTGTTCAGCATGCGGTTATAGAAATACGTGGTAAGTGCTACGCCGTTTTCACGTAAAACAGGAACAGTCGCTTGTACAAGTTCGATATGTTGTGGAGTCATGAGAGCCGTCTACAGATGTTTTTTAAAAGATGCATTTAATTTACATCTTTTAAAATGGCTTTACAATAGTGCATAGTCATAAAACCATAAAAAATTATGGGATATAAGAATATCCCATAAAAAGTGTGATGATGATCGGAAAAGGAGGGTGATTATTTGCGGCCAAACAGCGAACCCAGTAAGCCGCGCACAATTTTCTGCCCAGTACTCCCGCCCAGGCTGCGGGCAGCACTTTTGGCAAAGGTGCCGACAATATCCTGAGTCAGTTTTTCTCGTTGCTTGGCTGCGCGTTCAGCTTCTTTTTGCTGTTCTCGTGCCAGACGTTCCTGTTCTTTAATTTGCTGCTTGGCAAGAGCTTCCTGTTCCTTGCTTTGCTGTTTGGCAAGTTCGGCGGCCTGAGCCTGTTGCTGGCGTTCTGCGACCTTGTTTTGCAGCATTTCATGGGCGCTATCCCGATCGACTGGCTGCTCATAAATACCGGCGACAATACTTTGCTGCATGAGAGCCTTGCGTTCTTCAAGCGAGATCGGTGTAAAGGATGAATGCGGCGGCATGACCCAGCCACGCTCTACTATTTGCGGAATGCCTTTTTCATCCAGGCAGCTAATTAGGGCTTCACCGACAGCAAGTTCGGTAATCACCTGATCGACTTTAAATTCAGGATTGGCTCGGAAAGTCTCTGCTGCGGTTTTCACTGCTTTTTGATCTTTGGGAGTGAAAGCCCGCAAAGCATGTTGAACCCGATTGCCGAGCTGGCCTAAGACACTTTCAGGTAAGTCCAACGGATTTTGCGTGACAAAATAAATCCCTACACCTTTCGAGCGAATTAGACGCACCACCTGCTCAATTTTTTCTTGCAGGGCAGGGCTGGCATTATCAAATAAGAGATGGGCTTCATCAAAGAAAAACACCAGTTTAGGTTTGTCCAGATCGCCGACTTCGGGAAGCTGTTCAAACAGCTCGGAGAGCATCCAGAGTAAGAACGTGGCATATAGCTTAGGCGTATTCATCAGCTTGTCAGCCGCCAACAAATTGATATTGCCACGTCCTTGACTATCCGTCTGCAAAAAGTCCATCAGATCCAGCGCCGGCTCGCCAAAAAACTGGTCACCGCCTTGGTCAGCCAGTGCTAACAAATTACGTTGAATCGCACCGAGACTGGCGGGTGAAAGATTGCCATATTCAGCTTTAAAGTCAGCCGCATGCTCAGAGACATAACTCAGCATCGCTTTCAGATCTTTAAAGTCGATCAGCAATAAACCCTGATCATCGGCAATCCGAAACACGGCAGATAAAACGCCTTCCTGGGTGTCATTCAGATTCAGTATTTGCGCCAGCAGCAGCGGGCCAATTTCAGAAATGGTAGTGCGAATCGGATGACCCTGTTCGCCAAATAAATCCCAAAACACCACTGGTGAGGCTGCAAAAGGAATGGACTCGATATTGAGACTTTTAATCCGTTCATCAAACTTGGGGCTGCTTTCACCTGCTTTGGCCAGGCTGGACACATCGCCTTTGGCATCGGCGAGGAATACAGGTACACCAATTCGAGAAAAGCTCTCCGCCAATACTTTTAAAGTCACAGTCTTTCCGGTACCAGTGGCACCTGCAATCAAGCCATGTCGATTGGCAAGTTGGGAATGCAGCACAATATCCTGTGTGGTATCCGCAGTTTTTTTAGCAATAACAATTGGTCTACCCATAGCTTTTCCTGTTATTTATTATTCGTTTTTAAGTTTTTTCATTTGTTCTAGTGCATGCTGAATATCTTGAATCAAATCTTCCGGATATTCCAGTCCAATACAGAAACGAACCAGCAAGCCGTCTTTTAAGTGTGAATGTTCCAGCACACGCATGTCTTTTAAGTTATATAGCATGACCAGACTGACAGGGCCACCCCAACTAAAGCCAAGCTTAAACAGTTTTAAGCTATCACAGAAATTCCGGATATCCTGCATTACGTATGTGCTGTCAAAGATCACGCTGACCAGGCCGGCACTATCACCTTGCTTGCAAATTTCTTTCCAGTACTGATGGCCTGCGCTGTCCGGGTCAGCAGGATGCAGCACCTGTACAAACTCGGCTTGCTGTTGAAGCCATGTCATTAATGCCAGTGCACTTTTCGACTGATGTTCATAGCGAAGTTGCATCGAAGCCAGACTGCGTTGTATCTGTGCCACATCATCACCAGAAACACTAATGCCCTGAATGGCATGTGCGCGGAACAGTTTGTGATGCAGGGCCTTATCTCGCGTAACCACCGAGCCCATCAGAATATCACCCCCGCCGCTTGGATATTTGGTCAGTGCATGTACCGTCATATCTACACTTAAATGCTCTTCACTAAAATCAAAGGCATCAAAAGCCAGACCTGCGCCCCAGGTATTATCCAGCGCAGTAAGAATATTGTGTGCCTGAGCTTTTTTCACTAAACCAGCCAGATCCGGAAATTCCAAGGTGACTGAGCCAGCAGCCTCGAGCCAGATCAGTTTGGCTTTATCTGTAGG
The DNA here is from genome assembly GCF_001878775.1 of Acinetobacter sp. AR2-3. Lineage (NCBI taxonomy): Bacteria > Pseudomonadati > Pseudomonadota > Gammaproteobacteria > Moraxellales > Moraxellaceae > Acinetobacter > Acinetobacter sp. AR2-3. The sequence continues at coordinate 61,487 of NZ_MJIQ01000038.1, read as the reverse complement.
CTGAAATGTATCAAGCTCTATGGGATTGTAGACCTTAACCGTAATTCCATAACGCTTTTCCAGATTGCGTAAATGTTCCATGTTTGGACCATAGATATTGTCAGCCACCCAAACCTCATCTCCTTGGCTTAAAAAGCAAGAATTCACGAGATTAATCGCGGATAAACCACTCGGTGCGAGCAGGTGATATAAACCACCTTCGAGCTGTGCGATGTTATCGCCCAGCGTAAAGGTCGTAGGCGTGCCATGCGTGCCATAACTATAGTCATAGTCATCGGTCCAATGGCGATTAAACAGGGCATCGGTATTGTTAAAGATAATCGTCGATGCACGATAGAGGGGAGGCTGAATGGTGGAAATCGCTTGAGGAGCCTTTCGTGGTGCATGAATCAGGCGAGTTTGAGGGTCTTGTTTCACGTGAATGCGCTCAAATGTAATCAAATATTACTCTAGCTTAAGAGAATCTGTGACTCACTGCCAGTTACGTTGTGAATTGTTTAAAAACAACAAGTCTTATAAAAAGTTGGCTTCATTTTTGCAAAACCTAAATCTATATAGCTAAAAAAATAGGTTGAGGAGCATGAAATCGCATTTAAAAGTGCATTATTTTCAGCATATTGCTGGTGAAGGTTTTGGTAGTTGTTATGAATTTTTAAAGCAGCATCAGGCGCACATTACAGCGACTGAATTTTTTGCTTTACCCGTCGATCGACCTTTGGAGATCGAGGCGCTGCCTGCAGTGGAAGAAGTGGATTTGCTGATCATTATGGGTGGTACCATGAGTGTGAATGATGAAGCGAATTTCCCTTGGTTAAAAATAGAAAAACGCTGGTTGCGTCGCTATCTTTCGCATGGTAAACCAGCAATTGGCCTGTGTCTGGGTGGGCAGTTGATTGCAAATGCTTTGGGTGCAGGTGTTAGTCGCAATCCAGAACAAGAATTGGGGTGGACCACGGTGCACAGAGTGGCGAATCTACCAGAGACGTGTTTTAGCCTGCCGGAGCAGTTTAATATTCTGCAATGGCACAATGAAACATTTGAATTGCCCAAAGGTGCAGTCCATCTGGCAGAAAATGAAGCCTGTCGTAATCAGATGTACCAGTTGGGCAGAAATGTATTGGGCTTCCAGTTTCATCCTGAAATCACGCCGGAAACCCTGGCATTGTTTTTGGAAAATGAAGAAGAGCTTGCGCAATTTTCAGGAAAATATGTGCAAAATTTATTTGAATTAAAAAAAACCACGAAGCAAAAATTTATTGAAGGAAATCAGATGTTAAATCGTGCTATAGAATATGTTTTGGCAAAAACTGCCTAGTATTTAAACAATAAACTATTGTTTTAAGTCATAAATTGAAAACTTGGATAAAACCATAAAAGAGATTTGCTTATGCATTAAACAATGGCTATAATAAGCGACCCTTCAATAGGAAGGGGGTTAACTGCGAATAAAGTAGTTAACTATCGTTACAGTCGTGGCATCGATCATGACCTTAGTGATATTTCACTGCTCTTGACACTTGCCCATATAAAGTGGGGTGAGATGCGTCAAGAGTGATTCTTTATATATTTGGCTTGGAGTTTACTGGTATGTCTAACCAGAGAATTCGTATCCGTCTTAAGTCTTTTGATCATCGCCTGATTGATCAATCAGCTCAAGAAATCGTAGAAACCGCAAAACGTACTGGCGCACAAGTGTGTGGTCCAATTCCAATGCCAACACGCATTGAACGTTTTAACGTTTTAACATCACCACACGTAAACAAAGACGCGCGTGACCAGTACGAAATCCGTACTTACAAGCGTTTGATCGACATCGTTCAACCTACAGACAAAACTGTAGATGCATTGATGAAGTTAGATCTTGCAGCTGGTGTTGATGTTCAGATCGCATTGGGTTAAGGCTTTCGGGTTAATTAACACTCTAAGTTAATTAGGCCGCTTTTTTAGAGGTTTATGCACATGGCTATTGGTTTAGTCGGTCGCAAGTGCGGTATGACACGTATCTTTACAGATGCTGGTGTTTCTGTGCCTGTTACAGTGATTGAGTTTGATCCTAACCGCATCACTCAAATCAAAACGCTTGAAACTGATGGTTATCAAGCGATTCAAATCACTACTGGTGAACGTCGCGAATCTCGCGTAACTAACGCTCAGAAAGGCCACTTCGCGAAAGCGGGTGTTGCAGCTGGTCGTCTAGTTCAAGAATTCCGTGCTACAGAAGCTGATCTTGAAGGTCGTGAAGTTGGTGGTACGCTTACCGTTGAATTGTTCCAAGTTGGTCAAGTTGTTGACGTAACTGGTCAATCTAAAGGTAAAGGTTTCCAAGGTGGTGTTAAGCGTTGGAACTTCCGTACGCAAGATGCAACTCACGGTAACTCAGTTTCTCACCGTGTTTTAGGTTCTACTGGTCAAAACCAGACTCCTGGTCGCGTATTCAAAGGCAAAAAAATGGCTGGCCATTTAGGTGCTGAACGCGTAACTACACAGGGTCTTGAGATCGTTGCTATCGACACAGAACGTTCAGTTCTAGTTGTTAAAGGCGCGGTTCCTGGTGCTACTGGTGGCGACGTAATCGTTCGTCCTACGATCAAGGCCTGAGGGGAAATAACGTGAATTTAAATACTGTTTCCGGCTCTGCTGTTGAATTATCAGAAGTTGCGTTCGGTCGTGAATTTAATGAAGCTCTTGTTCACCAAGTGGTTACAGCTTATTTAGCTGGTGGCCGTCAAGGTTCAAAAGCTCAGAAATCACGTGCAGACGTTTCTGGCGGTGGTCGCAAGCCATTCCGTCAAAAAGGTACTGGCCGCGCTCGTGCTGGTTCTATTCGTAGCCCAATCTGGGTTGGCGGTGGTAAAACTTTTGCTGCTCGTCCACAAGACTGGTCTCAAAAAGTAAACCGTAAAATGTACCGCGGTGCTATGCAATGCATCCTAGCTGAACTTGTTCGTCAAGATCGCTTAGTTTTAGTTGAAGAGTTTGCTGTTGCAGCTCCAAAAACTAAAGAATTGCTTGCAAAACTTAACGACTTGAATGCGACTCGCGCATTGATCGTTACTGATGCTGTTGATGAGAACCTGTATCTTGCTGCGCGCAACATTCCACACGTTGATGTGGTTGATGCTGCTGCAATCGATCCGGTTAGCTTGATTGCGTTCGACAAAGTTGTTATGTCTGTAGCTGCTGCTAAGAAAATTGAGGTAGAACTCGGATGAACAACGAACGTATCTATCAAGTCCTGCAAGGACCTGTATTCTCAGAAAAAGCACAAGTTTTAGGTGAAACTGCTGGTGTTCAAGTGTTTAAAGTTGCATTAAATGCAAACAAGCTTGAAATCAAAAAAGCAGTGGAACAACTCTTTGGTGTGGAAGTTGTTAAAGTTAACACGACTATCACTAAAGGTAAGTCTAAACGCTTTGGTAAAACATTAGGACGTCGTTCTGATGTTAAAAAAGCATACGTCACCCTGAAAGCTGGCCAAGATGTTGAAATGGCTGACTTGGGCGATACCGCTGAAAGCACAGCGGAATAAGGACGAGAATTATGCCTATTCAAAAATGTAAGCCAACGTCTCCAGGACGTCGCTTTGTAGAGAAAGTGGTTCACGATCACCTTCACAAAGGCGCACCATACTCTCCGTTGGTTGAAGCTAAAAAACGTACTGGCGGCCGTAATAATAACGGTCACATCACGACTCGTCACGTTGGTGGCGGTCACAAGCAGCACTACCGTCTAGTTGATTTTAAACGTAACAAAGATGGTATTCCTGCAACTGTAGAGCGTATCGAATACGATCCTAACCGTACTGCACACATTGCACTTGTATTGTATGCTGATGGTGAGCGTCGTTATATCATCGCTCCTAAAGGCCTTCGCGCTGGCGATAAAGTACAGTCTGGTAACGATGCTCCAATTCGTCCAGGTAACTGCTTGCCGCTTCGCAACATGCCTATCGGTTCTACTCTTCACAACATCGAACTTAAAATCGGTAAAGGCGCGCAGTTAGCTCGTTCAGCTGGTACTTCAGTTCAGCTGTTGGGTCGTGACGGTTCTTACGCTATCGTTCGTCTGCGTTCAGGCGAGATGCGTAAAATTCACGTTGAATGCCGTGCTGTGTTAGGTGAAGTATCTAACTCAGAAAGCAACCTTCGTTCACTAGGTAAAGCTGGTGCATCACGCTGGCGTGGTGTTCGTCCTACCGTTCGTGGTATGGCGATGAACCCAGTTGACCATCCACATGGTGGTGGTGAAGGGCGTAACAAAGGTATTCAACCTGTAAGCCCATGGGGTCAAAAAGCTAAAGGGTACAAGACACGTACCAATAAGCGTACGACTAAGATGATTATTCGCGACCGTCGCGTTAAGTAACAAGTAAAGGAATCTGACAATGCCTCGTTCTCTGAAAAAAGGCCCATTCGTCGATGCGCACTTGTTCGCTAAGGTTGAAGCGGCTATCGCGGCTAATAACCGTAAGCCGATCAAAACTTGGTCGCGTCGTTCGATGATCCTCCCGGATTTTGTTGGTTTAACAATTTCTGTACACAATGGCCGTAACCACGTTCCTGTGATCGTTTCTGAGCACATGGTTGGTCACAAGCTTGGTGAATTTGCACCAACTCGTACCTATCGCGGTCACGGTGTTGACAAGAAATCTAAACGTTAATGGGTGCTATGATGGAAGTAACTGCTAAATTACGCGGTGCCGCTATCTCGGCACAAAAAGCTCGTTTGGTTGCAGATCTTATCCGCGGCAAATCTGTTGCGCACGCTCTTAACATCCTTAACTTCAGCAACAAAAAAGCTGCAGTTCTAGTTAAGAAAGCGTTGGAATCTGCGATTGCAAATGCTGAACACAATAACAGTTTAGATGTAGACGACCTTAAAGTTTCTACGATCTACGTTGATGAAGGCATGAGCCTGAAACGTATTATGCCACGTGCTAAAGGCCGTGCAGATCGTATTACTAAGCGTACTTGTCACATCACCGTTAAGGTAGGGGTTTGATATGGGTCAGAAGGTTCATCCAATCGGTATCCGCCTAGGTGTTGTGAAACGTCATAACGCTAACTGGTATGCGAATCCGAAACAATACGCTGAATACTTGCTTAAAGATCTTCAAGTTCGTGAGTTTTTGATCAAAAAACTTAAAAACGCGATGATCAGCAATATTCTTATCGAACGCCCTACAGGCGCTGCTAAAGTAACTATTAGCACTGCTCGTCCAGGTATCGTGATCGGTAAAAAAGGCGAAGATATTGAGAAACTACAACGCGAATTGACATCTATTATGGGTGTTCCTGCGCAAGTAAGTATCAATGAAATTGATCGTCCAGACTTAGACGCGCGTCTAGTTGCTGAAGCTATCGCTTCTCAATTGGAAAAACGTGTAATGTTCCGTCGTGCTATGAAGCGTGCGGTACAAAACACCATGCGTGCTGGTGCTAAAGGTATCAAAGTAGAAGTTTCAGGCCGTTTAGGTGGTGCTGAGATTGCTCGTACTGAGTGGTATCGTGAAGGTCGTGTACCTCTACATACGCTTCGTGCAGATATCGACTATGCGACTATGCGTGCTGAGACTACTTACGGTACGATCGGTGTTAAAGTTTGGATCTTCCGTGGTGAGATCTTGGGCGGCATGAAACAAGTCATGAACCCAGCTCCAGCAGAAGAGCGTCCAGCTAAACGCGGTCGTGGTCGTGGTGAAGGTCAAGAGCGTCGTGGTCGTCGCAATGATCGTTCTGCTGAAAAAGGAGAATAATCCATGTTGCAACCTAAGCGTACTAAATTCCGTAAAGTGCAGAAAGGCCGTAACACTGGTCTAGCACACCGCGGTAGCACAGTATCTTTCGGTACTATTGCACTTAAATCAGTTGAACGTGGTCAAATGACTGCGCGTCAAATTGAAGCAGCGCGTCGTACAATTAGCCGTCGTATTAAGCGTGGTGGTAAGATCTTTATCCGTGTATTCCCGGACAAGCCGATTACTTCTAAGCCTCTTGAAGTGCGTATGGGTAAAGGTAAAGGTTCTGTGGAATATTGGGTTTGCCAAATCAAACCAGGTAAAGTCTTGTACGAAATTGATGGTGTTAACGAAGAATTGGCTCGCGAAGCGTTTACGCTTGCAGCAGCTAAGCTTCCGTTTAAAACCGCTATCGTGACTCGGACGGTAATGTAATGAAAACTAAAGATCTACGTGAAAAGTCGGTAGAAGAGTTGACAGCTTTGCTTGATGAGCAACAGCTTAACCAATTCCGTCTTCGTATGGCGAAAGCAACTGGTCAATTGGGTAAATCGCATGAAGTTGCACTTACTCGTCAGACTATTGCTCGTATTAAGACCCTCCTTACCGAAAAACAGGGGAACGGACAATGAGTGATAAAACAGTCCGCACGTTAACTGGCAAAGTTGTAAGCGACAAGATGGATAAATCTATCGTTGTTCTTATTGAACGCCAAGTTCAACACCCGTTGTATGGCAAATTAATCCGCCGTTCAACAAAATTACATGCTCATGATGAGAACAACACAGCGAAAGCTGGTGATGTTGTAACCATTAAAGAAAGCCGCCCAATTTCTAAAACTAAGTCTTGGACTTTAGTTGAAGTTGTTGAAGCAGCTGCTGAGTAATTAACGTTCTTGTTGCATCATCGGTCAATTTCGAGTACTCTTTGAGCCTTTCGAAATTTCGACCGGTGTTGCTCGGTTTTGGAGTAGGGCAATGATTCAGACCGAAACTATGCTCGACGTAGCAGACAACAGTGGTGCACGCCGCGTACAATGTATTAAAGTACTTGGTGGCTCGCATCGTCGTTATGCTTCTGTTGGCGACATTATTAAAGTTACTGTAAAAGAAGCAATTCCACGCGCACGTGTTAAAAAAGGTGACGTGATGAATGCGGTTGTGGTTCGTACAAAATTCGGTATCCGTCGTGCAGACGGTTCAGTGATTCGTTTCGACGATAACGCTGCTGTTATTTTGAACAACAACAAAGCGCCGATTGCAACTCGTATTTTCGGACCAGTGACTCGTGAACTTCGTACTGAACAGTTCATGAAAATTATTTCATTGGCTCCTGAAGTTCTATAAGAGGCGATCATGGCTAAGATTAAAAAAGGCGATCAAGTAATTGTGATCGCAGGTAAAGAAAAAGGCAAACAGGGTACTGTTCTGTCTGTTTCTAATGACCGTGTTAAGGTTGAAGGCCTTAACTTGGTGAAGAAGCATCAGAAGCCAAACCGTGCTACAGGCGCTGAAGGTAGCGTTGTAACTCAGGAAGCTTCGCTTCATATTTCAAACGTGGCAGTTTTTAATGCTACAACCCAAAAGGCTGACCGTGTTGGTTACCAAGTGATTGATGGCGTGAAAACTCGCGTATTCAAATCAAATGGTGAATCAGTGGCGGTAGCGAAGTAATAGGTTGATATAGGCCATGGCCAGACTTAAAACACGTTACAACGACGAACTTAAAGCTCAATTACAAGAAGTATTGGGCGTTAAGAATGTGATGGAGATTCCTCGCATCACTAAAATCACGATCAACATGGGTGTTGGCGCAGCTGCTGCTGACAAAAAACTCCTTGATGGTGCTCTTTCAGATATGCAAGCTATCGCTGGTCAAAAACCAGTACTTACGTTAGCTCGTAAATCAATCGCTGGTTTTAAAATCCGTGATGGTTGGCCGATCGGTTGTAAAGTTACTTTACGCGGCGAACGTATGTACGAATTCTTGGACCGTTTGATCTCGATTGCGATCCCTCGTATCCGTGACTTCCGTGGTTTCTCTGCGAAATCATTCGACGGTCGTGGTAACTACTCAATGGGTCTTAAGGAACAAATCATGTTCCCTGAAATCGATTTTGACAAGATTGATCGTATTCGTGGTATGGATATTACCATTACTACGACTGCTCGCACCGATGACGAAGGCCGTGCGCTTATGCGTGCATTCGGCTTCCCGTTCAAATAAGAGGTCGATATGGCTAAGAAAGGTATGATTAATCGCGAATTGAAACGCGAAGCTACTGTTGCTAAATACGCTGTAAAACGTGCTGAATTAAAAGCTGTTATTGCAAACGTAAATGCATCAGACGAAGAACGTTTCGAAGCGATGATGAAATTACAAGCATTACCACGTAATGCATCTCCAGTACGTCTACGTAACCGTTGTGGTTTAACTGGTCGTCCTCATGGTTACTTCCGTAAGTTCGGTTTAAGCCGTAACAAATTACGTGAAACAGTAATGCAAGGTGATGTACCTGGCGTTGTTAAGGCAAGCTGGTAAGGAGCACTATAGATGAGTATGCAAGATACCGTTGCCGACATGCTAACACGTGTTCGTAACGCACAAATGGCAAAGAAACAAACTGTTTCTATGCCTAATTCTAAGTTGAAAGTAGCAATTGCTAACTTACTTCAACAAGAAGGTTATATTTCAAACGTAGAAGTTGCGGATGCTGAAGGCAAACCAACTCTTACTTTGACTTTAAAGTATTTCGAAGGCAAACCAGTTATCGAAACTGTGAAGCGCGTAAGCCGTCCAGGTCTACGTCAGTATCGCGGTAAAGATGCACTTCCTAGCGTTAAGCAAGGTTTAGGTATTGCAATTGTTTCTACAAGCAAAGGCATCATGACTGATCGCGCTGCACGTGCTGCAGGCGTTGGTGGTGAAGTTATTGCTTTTGTTTCTTAATAGGTGATTCCTCATGTCTCGTGTGGCTAAAGCCCCAGTAACTGTACCTAACGGTGTAACAGTTACTCAGAACGGCCGGCAGGTCGAAGTGAAAGGCACTAAAGGTACATTGTCTTTCAACCTGCATGCGCTGGTCGAGCTTAAACAGGAAGACGGTATTCTAGCTATTGCTCCAGTACAAGAGTCGAAAGACGCTTGGATGCAAGCTGGTACTGCTCGCGCTGTGCTTAACAACCTTGTAAAAGGTGTTAGCGAAGGTTTCGAACGTAAGTTACAGCTTATCGGTGTTGGTTATAAAGCTGCGGTTAAAGGTGACGTTGTTCATCTTAACCTTGGTTTCTCTCATCCGATCGATTATGCACTTCCTGCAGGTGTAACTGCTGAAACTCCAACTGCAACTGAAATCATTCTTAAATCTGCTGATAAAGCAGCTTTAGGACAGGTTGCTGCAGATATCCGTGGTTACCGTCCACCAGAGCCATATAAAGGCAAAGGTGTTCGTTATTCTGACGAAGTTGTACTTCGTAAAGAAGCTAAGAAGAAATAAGGCGCGAGGTTCTTATGAACGAAAAGAAACAATCCCGTTTGCGTCGTGCGAAAAGCACACGCTTGCACATCCGTGCATTGGGTGCGACTCGTTTGTGTGTAAACCGCACTCCGCGTCACATCTATGCTCAAGTTATCTCTGCAGATGGTGGCAAAGTATTAGCGCAAGCTTCTACTTTAGACGCTACTCTACGTGCGGGTACAACTGGTAACGTTGAAGCAGCTCAAAAAGTAGGTGCTTTAATCGCAGAACGCGCTAAAGCAGCTGGTGTTACTAAAGTTGCATTTGACCGTTCTGGTTTTAAATATCATGGTCGTATCAAAGCCTTGGCTGATGCTGCTCGTGAAAACGGCTTGGAGTTCTAATCATGGCTAAAGTTGAACAAAACGAAGGTCTTGTTGAAAAGCTGGTTGCCGTTGATCGTGTAGCCAAAGTTGTTAAGGGTGGTCGTATCTTCTCTTTCACAGCATTAACTGTTGTGGGTGATGGTAATGGTCGCGTAGGTTTTGGTCGTGGTAAAGCACGTGAAGTTCCAGCTGCTATCTCTAAAGCACTTGAAGCTGCTCGTCGCAATATGATTACTGTTGACCTTGTTGATGGTACGTTACAGCACCCAATTCATGCACGTCACGGCGCTAGCCGCGTATTCATGCAGCCTGCCTCTGAAGGTACAGGTGTAATTGCTGGTGGCGCTATGCGTGCAGTTCTAGAAGCTGTAGGCGTACGTAACGTGTTGACTAAATGCCGTGGTTCTACTAACGCTGCTAACGTAGTAAACGCAACTTTCAATGGTTTGCGTGATATGACTACTCCTGAAAAGGTTGCTGCGAAACGTGGTCTTTCAGTAGAACAAATTCAAGGGTAATCAATCATGAAAACGATTAAAGTTACCCAGACTAAATCTGCATCGCACCGCTTGAAAAATCACAAGCTTAGCCTGCAAGGTTTAGGTCTGCGTCGTATTGGTCATACTGTAGAAGTGTTAGACACACCTTCTAACCGTGGTATGATCAACCAAGTCTACTATATGGTTAGTGTAGAGGAATAAGCCATGACTCTGCGTTTAAATACAATTGCACCTGCAGAAGGTGCTAAACGTGACAACCTTCGTTTAGGCCGTGGTATCGGTTCTGGCGTTGGTAAGACCGGTGGCCGTGGTGTCAAAGGTCAAAACTCACGTAAGAGCGGTGGTACTCGTCCAGGTTTCGAAGGCGGTCAAACAGCACTTTATCGTCGTTTGCCTAAATTCGGCTTCACTAGCCAATTGGCTTTGAAAACTGCTGAAGTACGTTTATCTGAGCTTGCTAAAGTTGAAGGCGACATCGTGTCTCTTGAAACTTTAAAAGCTGCGAACGTTGTACGTAAAGACATGATCCGTGCTCGTATCGTACTTTCTGGTGAAATTACTCGTGCATTCACTGTTCAAGGTGTTGCATTGACTAAAGGCGCTAAAGCTGCTGTTGAAGCTGCTGGCGGCAAAGTCGAGGAGTAATCCCCAGTGTCTATGACTCCTAGTTCTTCAGGTCATGTCAACATGATGAAAGGCCAACCATTTCATGTGAAATACCGTGAAATTATTCGTCGAATGATGTTTCTCATTGGTGCGTTGTTGGTGTTTCGACTAGGAGCGCATATTCCAGTACCAGGCATCAATAATGCTGCGTTAGAAAACTTGTTTAATGCAAACCAAGGTACCATCCTTGGTTTGTTTAACATGTTCTCTGGTGGGGCATTAGAACGAATGTCTATTCTTGCTCTCGGGATCATGCCATACATCTCTGCATCGATTATCGTGCAGTTGATGTCAACTGTGGTTCCTTCGCTGGAAGCTTTAAAGAAAGAAGGCGAGCAAGGCAAACGTAAAATTAATCAATACACACGACAAGGCACATTATTCTTAGCGCTGGTACAGGCGGTAGGTATGTGTGCAGGCCTGATCAGTCAGGGGATTACCCTGAATACTGGTTTGGCTTTTTATGTTCCTGCAGTAACCTCATTGGTTGCGGGGACCATGTTCTTGATGTGGTTGGGTGAACAGATTACCGAGCGTGGGGTGGGGAATGGTATTTCCATGATCATCTTCGCGGGTATTGTTGCCGGATTGCCTAATCTGATTATGCAATCTTTCTCATCTGTAGATAATGGCCAGACCAGCCTGATTGGCTTGGTAATTTTTGGTTTGTTATCTCTGGGTGTTTTGGCAGCGATCGTGTTTATCGAGAAAGCGCAACGTCGTATTCCGGTAAACTATGCTCAAAAACAACAAGGTCGTCGTGTATTTACTGCACAGCAGACACATTTGCCATTAAAAATTAATATGGCGGGTGTGATTCCGGCAATTTTTGCCAGCTCATTGCTTTTGTTCCCTGCGAGCTTAGGTCAGTGGGTGGGTAGTGCAGATCCAAATGCTGGATTTATTAAGCGTAGCCTGCAAGATGTAGCATTGGTGTTGTCGCCTGGTCAGCCGTTGTATTTGGTGCTCTTTGGTGCGTTAATTATCTTTTTCTGTTACTTCTATACAGCACTGGTATTTAGTCCTAAAGAAGTGTCAGAGAACTTGAAACGCAGCGGAGCTTACGTGCCTGGTATACGTCCAGGTGAGCAAACTGCTCGTTACTTAGATCATATTCTCAATCGTTTGACGTTTATTGGCGCGATTTATATCGCAGTCATTTGTTTGATGCCGATGGTATTGCAAAGTTCATTTGGTATTCCATTCTATTTGGGTGGTACCTCTTTGCTGATTGTTGTGGTAGTAGTGATGGACTTTATGGCTCAGCTGCAATCACACCTCACTTCGCACCAATACGATAATCAAACGTTAATGAGAAAAACGACTGCTCATCCTAAGGGATAAGCGCACTTGAGGTTTCATCATGAAAGTACAAGCTTCTGTTAAGAAAATTTGTGGTAGCTGTAAAGTTATCCGTCGTAATGGGGTTATCCGCGTAATTTGTAGCGCAGAACCTCGTCATAAGCAGCGTCAAGGTTAATCTGATTAAGACCTGTTGATTTCTGTAGGCGAATTAGGTTATTATCCGCCCCTCAAGATTTTTGTGGGGCGGTTGATTATCTACTGCCTTTTTGGAGAAAATTGAATGGCTCGTATTGCCGGTGTAAACATTCCGGATAACAAGCACGCTGTTATCTCTCTAACGTATATCTTTGGTATTGGTCGCCATACTTCAAAAGCTATCTTAGCTGCTGCTGGTATTGCTCCAACTACTAAGATCCGTGAATTAGATGACGCTCAGCTTGATGCGATTCGTGCAGAAGTTGCTAAGGTTCCGACCGAAGGTGATTTACGTCGCGAAATTTCCATGAACATTAAACGTTTAATGGATCTAGGCTGCTACCGCGGTCTTCGTCATCGTCGCAGCTTGCCTGTCCGCGGTCAACGCACCAAAACTAACGCTCGTACCCGTAAAGGTCCGCGCAAACCTATTAAGAAATAAGATTTCTGGAAGCTAAAAGATGGCTAAAGATACTCGCGCACGCAAGAAGGTCACTCGTACCGTCTCTGAAGGTGTCGCACACATTCACGCTTCTTTTAATAACACCATTGTGACTATTACCGATCGTCAAGGTAATGCACTGGCTTGGGCCACTTCAGGTGGACAAGGCTTCCGTGGATCACGTAAATCAACTCCGTTCGCTGCTCAGGTAGCTGCTGAAGTTGCTGGTAAAGCTGCTTTAGACTACGGTTTGAAAAACTTGGACGTCCTTGTAAAAGGTCCTGGTCCTGGTCGTGAATCTGCGGTTCGTGCTTTAGGTGCAGTGGGTTATAAAATTAACAGCATTACCGATGTGACGCCAATCCCGCACAACGGTTGCCGTCCACCTAAAAAACGTCGCGTGTAAGGAGAAACATTCATGGCTCGTTATATTGGTCCAAAATGCAAACTCTCTCGTCGCGAAGGGACAGACCTGCAACTTAAATCAGGCGTTAAACCGTTTGATGTTAAGACAAAAAAACATGCGAAAGTTCCTGGCCAACACGGCGGGGCTCGTGGTGGTAAACAATCTGAGTACTCACTACAATTACGTGAAAAACAAAAAGTACGTCGCATGTACGGTGTTTTAGAGCGTCAATTTAGTAACTACTATAAAGAAGCTGCTCGTGTTAAAGGCGCAACTGGTGAAAACCTGTTGAAGCTACTTGAAAGCCGTCTTGATAACGTTGTTTATCGTATGGGTTTCGGTTCTACTCGTGCAGAAGCTCGTCAGTTAGTATCTCACCGTAGCATCACTTTGAATGGCCGTCGTGTTAACATTGCGTCTATCCAAGTTAAAGCGGGTGATGTGATCGCAGTTCACGAAGGCGCTAAGCAACAATTACGTATCAAAAACGCAATTGAATTAGCTACTCAACGTGGCATGCCTTCTTGGATGGAAATTGACCATTCTAAATTAGAAGGTACGTTCAAAGCTGCACCGGATCGTTCTGATTTACCTGCTGAAATCAACGAAAGCTTGATTGTAGAATTGTATTCTAAATAATCCTTGAGGAAGCAATATGACGCGTACTGCAAATGAGTTTCTAACTCCGCAAGCGATCAAGGTCGAAGCGGCAAGCGGGACCTCGGCAAAAGTTATTCTAGAACCATTAGAGCGTGGCTTTGGTCATACTCTTGGTAATGCTTTACGTCGCATCCTTCTTTCTTCTCTACCTGGCGCAGCTGTGGTAGAAGTTGAGATTGAAGGGGTCGAGCACGAGTACAGTACTTTGGAAGGCTTGCAGCAGGACATCGTCGAGCTCTTGCTGAACCTAAAAGGATTGTCGATTAAGCTGTTCGATCAAAATGAAGCTTATTTAACATTAGAGAAACAAGGTGCAGGCGACGTAACTGCGGCTGACCTTCGTTTACCTCATAATGTTGAAGTGGTTAACCCTGAACATTTGATCGGTACTTTAAGTGCCTCAGGCTCATTGAAAATGCGTCTGAAAGTGGCTCAAGGTCGTGGCTACGAGACTTCTGATTCACGCTTCCCTGAAGGCGAAACTCGCCCAGTGGGTCGCTTGCAGTTAGATGCGTCTTATAGCCCAATCAAACGTGTTTCATACACCGTGGAAAACGCGCGTGTAGAACAACGTACTGACCTTGATAAACTGATCATTGATCTTGAAACTAACGGTACTGTAGATCCTGAAGAAGCGATCCGCAAAGCTGCAACTATTTTGCAGCAACAAATTGCGATCTTCGTTGACCTTCAGAAAGATCAAGCACCTGTTGCTCAAGAGCCTCGTGAAGAAGTTGACCCAATCTTGCTTCGCCCAGTAGATGATCTAGAGCTAACTGTTCGTTCTGCTAACTGTTTGAAAGCAGAAAACATTTACTACATTGGTGATCTTGTACAGCGTACCGAAGTTGAGTTGCTTAAAACTCCTAACTTGGGTAAAAAATCGCTTACTGAGATCAAAGATGTTCTGGCTTCTAAAGGCTTACAACTCGGCATGCGTTTAGAGAACTGGCCACCGGCTAGTCTCCGTATGGACGATCGTTTCGCCTATCGTAGCCGTTAATTAAGTAGGACTATCACCATGCGTCATCGTAATAGTGGTGTGAAATTAGGCCGTACAAGCAGTCATCGTAAAGCGATGTTCCAAAACATGGCTAACTCTTTGTTCGAGCACGAGTTGATCAAAACAACTGTGCCTAAAGCAAAAGAGTTACGTCGTGTAGCTGAGCCTTTAATCACTTTAGCTAAAAACGATACAGTAGCAAACCGTCGTTTGGCGTTTGCTCGTACTCGTTCAGCAGCAACTGTTGGTAAATTATTTACCGTTCTTGGCCCTCGTTACAAAGAGCGTAACGGCGGTTATCTACGTGTTCTTAAAGCGGGCTTCCGTGCAGGTGATGCTGCACCGATGGCTTACGTTGAGCTAGTAGATCGCGAAGTTAACTAATTTCGTGAAGAATAACGCAAGTTGTTCGAAAAGGTCGGTTGAATAAACCGGCCTTTTTTAATGCCTGTATATTTTAATTTAAAGTGATTGAGTTTCAGATAACTGATCTGGCCTCAAAAGATAAAAAAATAGTGGCTTTTTAATGAACTTGACATTGTGTATTGTCAGTTTTGTGATTTAATAAAAACAGATAGCATCGCTTAGGTAAAAGAACAAGATGGAAAAGCAGGTAGATATTTTAATCGTGGGTGCGGGGATCTCGGGGATTGGTCTGGCAGCGCATCTTTCTAAACATTGTCCGCAACGCTCTTTTGAGATTATTGAACGCCGCGAAAGTATTGGTGGAACTTGGGACCTGTTTAAATATCCGGGAATCCGTTCTGATTCGGATATGTCGACTTTTGGTTTTAATTTCAAACCCTGGAAGAAAGAAAGCGTGCTTGCCGATGGCGCATCCATCAAAAATTATCTGACTGAAGTGGTGGATGAGTTTAAGCTACAGCCGAAAATCCATTTTCAGCATCGGGTCTTAAGTGCCAATTATGATTCTACAACCTGCAAATGGTCAGTAGAGATCGAGGATGCACACGGTAAGAAGCAGATCTGGATCGCCAACTTTATACTGGGTTGTACCGGTTATTATAATTATGATCAGGGTTTTCAGCCGGAGTTTCCAAATCAAACTGCATTCAAAGGTGAGTTTATTCATCCGCAACATTGGCCGGAAAATTTAAACTATAAAGGCAAAAAGGTGGTCATTATTGGTAGTGGTGCGACCGCGATTACCTTGGTTCCTGCGATGGTCAAAGGTGGAGCAGGTCATGTGACCATGTTGCAGCGTTCACCGACTTATATTGCCTCTGTGCCTTCGGTCGATTTTATTTATTCAAAAATGCGTAAATATCTGCCTGAGGAGGTCGCCTACAAGCTGACACGTGCGCGTAATATCGTCATGCAGCGCGGGATTTATGCTTTGGCACAGAAACAGCCAAAATTATTAAAATCACTTTTGCTTAAATCGGTGCAATTCCAGCTGAAAGGTAAAGTAGACATGAAGCACTTTACCCCGAATTATGAACCTTGGGATCAGCGTCTGTGTGTGGTGCCGGATGGGGATCTGTTTAAAATTTTACGTGAAGGGCAGGCATCGGTTGCAACGGATCAGATAGAAATCTTTACCGAAACGGGAATTCAGCTGAAATCCGGTCAACATCTGGATGCTGATATTATCGTCTCTGCCACTGGCCTGAATATCCAAATTCTCGGCAGGATTCTGGCGACGATGGATGGTCAGCCTATCGATACCTCACAGCATATGCTGTATAGAGGCATCATGGTCAGTGATATACCGAATATGGCGCTGATTATTGGCTATATTAATGCCTCCTGGACGCTTAAAGTCGACATTGCAGCTGAGTATATTTGCCGTCTGTTGAATTATATGGATCAGCAAGGTTATGCGCAGGTGATTGCTCAGGGAGATCAGAGTGAATTGCTCCAGGATACCGTCATGGGCAGTCTCAGTTCGGGTTATATTGCCCGTGCTGCAGACGTGATGCCAAAGCAGGGCAAACATGCACCGTGGAAAGTCAGCAATAATTATCTCGCAGACCGTAAGGAGCTCAAACAGGCTTCGTTTGAAGATGGCGTGCTGAAATTTAGAAAAAACAGCAATGTTTTAAAGCATAAACCGCGTCTGGTTTCTTAAAGTTATATTTTTGCATACAGAAAAAGGAGTCCTAAGAGACTCCTTTTTTATGAATCCATTTTAAAGTGAACGGGCGATGAGTTCTTTCATGATTTCATTGGTACCCGCATAAATCCGATTGGCACGGTTGTCGATATAGGCACGGGCAATCGGATATTCCAGCATATAACCATAGCCGCCATGCAATTGCAGACATTCATCAACGACTTTGCTGTACATTTCTGAAATCTTGTATTTGGCCGCAGCAGCGGCATCTACGCCTAGTTCGTGATTGAGTTGCAGCTGCATACAGCGATCCAGATAAGTGCGGCAGACATCGATCTCGGTACGTAGTTCTGCCAGTTTAAAACGGGTATTTTGAAAATGGCTGATGCTCTTGCCAAATGCCTGACGTTCCTTAGTATATTTCACTGTATGTGCGAAAGCAGCTTCAGCGCCTGCCTGACAGATAATTGCCACAATCAGGCGTTCCCAAGCCAGCTCTTTCATCAGCATCATAAAGCCCATGCCTTCCAGACCGAGCAGGTTTTCTTTCGGAACCCGAACATTGTCAAAGAACAGTTCACAGGTATCCTGTCCTTTCATGCCAATTTTATTCAGCGGCTTGCCTTTGCTAAATCCGGGACGGTCGGCTTCGACCATAATCAATGACAGATTGGCTGAACCTTTATCATTATTGCCAGTTTTACAAACCACGATGGCCATATCACAGAGATAGCCATTGGTAATAAAAATCTTGGAACCATTAATCAAATAGTCATCGCCATCCAGTATTGCCGATGTACGCACTGCTTGCAGGTCAGAGCCAGTTCCCGGTTCGGTCATGGCGATCGCGGTGACGACTTCTCCAGACGCCATTTTGGGTAGCCATTGCTGTTTTTGAGCTTCATTACCAAAGTTCAGCAGATAATTGGCAACAATATCCGAATGCAATGAAAATCCGGTCGCTGAATCTCCGGCATAGGCCTGTTCCTCAATCAAAATCATGCTATACAGCCGGTCTACGCCAGAGCCGCCATATTCCTCAGGCATGGTAGCGCAGAGCAATCCAAGCCCACCGGATTTATTCCATAGCTCTCGATCCACATGTTGCTGACTTTCATAACGCTCGGTATGTGGAATGACTTCTTTCTCATAAAATTTACGTACCGTCTCGCGAAAAGCATCATGTTCGGTATTAAAGAGTTGGCGCGGCAGCATCGGAGCAAGTGGGCGAATGGCTGCAGATTGCATCTTGTTATTCCTTATTTTGATCTGTTTGGTTTAACTTAGGCCATGCCAAGATCAGCAGCAATGAGCGGAATGTTCAAATGACTTAAATCTGCTGATGCTTTTGGTCATTTCTATGAAATCCCTCGAAATTCAGCCAGCGCTTCAGGTAAACTATTCGGGTTTATAACGAGTTGGGGAAATTCGATGACTGATGACATCAGCTTAGAAGAGCGCAAAGTGATTTATCGTGCGCGTCGTGGTCTAAAAGAACTGGATGTATATTTTGATCCCTACGTAAAAAACCATTACCTGAGTGCTGAGCCTTTCGAAAAACAGATGTTTGCAGAGCTGGTTGAGCAGGAAGACCCGGATTTACTGGACTGGTTTATGGAAGTGTCTGAGCCACCGCGTCCTGAACTGAAAGATTTTATCAAGAAGCTTAAATTTTACGTTCATGGATAATCGTTGCTTCAAGCTGAAACGCAGTCTCTGTGCATTGGCGTTTCAGCTTTTTATTTTTGCACTGCTGATGTATCTATTGTATCAGTTATTACCGATTGCACTTTGGGCAGTGTGCGCTGTCATAGGCTTGGTGATTTATCAGCTGTTTTACCGCAAGACACCACAGATTGAGCAGTTTGAATATCTGGATGGACGTGAATGGTCATTGACTGCCAAAGCACGGCCTACTCGTCGGGTTTGTATTAGTCACGTGATTGATCATCAGGCATATATCGTGGTGTATTTTCAACACGCTAAGGCGCGACCTTTGCTGATCTGGTGCGATCAATTGCCACTCAAACAATGGAAATCCTTAAAATTATTGACTAAATTAATTTAGTTGTAAGACAAGCGCATTTTAATAATTTAATTAAAATGCACATAAAACGAATATTTAGATCAACTTCCTATTTTTATTGTCAGACAAAAATTACGGTTAATCCATAACTTAGAGGAATTGTCTGACAATTTATTCCCTATGTTTTATTTTTAGCCTGTACATTTAACTCACCAACAGCAACTACGGGAGACCTTAATGGAATTTCCAGTATGGATGTTTCTGATCGTAGCGATTGTTTTAACGCTGGTGATCGGACGACTCGGGACAGTGTTGAAGGATAAATTTTCATCTTAATCAAGCAGGGTTTATTATTTTTCTGCTTGTACAGTTAATAAGTAGCATGTGCTGAACCGTCGCAATGCTACTTTTTTTTGCCCAAAATTTGGGATTCTCCTAAATACAGTCAATTGCAGCGCGGCCATTTAATGGCAAAGTGTCTCGTCTAAATTAGAGTAAATACTCTTTTATTCACAAAATGCTTCTGATATCTTTAGCAGAAAGATGGACATAATCACAATTATAGAGGACAGGAAAATGTCAGACGTCCGTAAAATATGCCAAGGTATGGCGACCATTGCAATAACAACAACAGTTTTGACGGGGTGTTCTCAGGTCATTAAAACCGGTGCCAATGTTGCACTGGGTTTCACCGAAAACCATATTGTACCGCCGATTTTAGCGATGGATGATGCTGAAATGGTGTGTAATTCAGGGAATTCTTTAACGCCGGCCATTATGGCGACCAAAGAAATGGGGGCGGATCCAACACGGGTGGCCGTGCTGATGTATTCGGCTGCCGGTATTTGTGCCGAGCAAAAAGCGCTGGAAGCCGAGTTACGCTATTTACGTGCTTCAAAAACCAATCAGGTGGCAGAAGCTCAAGATGCCCGAATCGAGCAGAAGCGCTGGGCGGCACTGGCAGCACAGCGTCAATATACCGGTTATCAACTGTTCCAGAGCCGTTATGAAAAGAAATACCAAAAAGCCCTGGGTGAAGAATGTCCACGCATGAACAGTGATATCGAGCAAACGGTTTATCTGTTGGGTATGCTCAGCGGCTTGCAGGCCATGACCAATGATATTAACTCGGGTGGTGCAGTGCATGTACCGAAAGATATTGCTGCCGTGGTCGAGCGTGGCATGGTGTGTCTGGATAACGCGAAATTCTGGGGTGCGCCGAATGCCACCCGTGCGGTGATCTGGACTTTGTTGCCAGGCGCAGGGGAAGGCAAGCCTGACCCTTACCAAACATTAAAACAATCTACACAAATTGGTGAGCAAAAAGGTGTACGTTTATCTCATGCCTTGTATGCCGTAGCGGCTCAGGCCAGTGGCGATGATGCCAAAGTTCGGGATGCCTTGAAAACCTTTGCTCAGGCCCGTACGGAGGAAAAACCGGTAAATCCGCAATTCAAGCTGATTGACAGCATGGCCGCGATTATGGTCAGTGGCATATCAGATCGTTACTGGACAGAAAATACTGGTATACGTAGTGGCGATGATGGCATGCAACGTTTCTGGGATGAATCCGACAGTTCTTCCGAGCTCGATGATCTGTTCAGTGCGGATCTGTAATGCAGATACTATGCATGAAGCTTCAGGGATGAAGTCAAATTAGATGGTCAGGGAGGACAACAGGCCGATGCTAGATCAACATTTTCGACGAAAAATTATTTTTCTAGCGGCTTTTGTCTCTCTCTCTGCATGTCTGCAAATTTTTCAGGATCATTTTATCTACTGGCAAGAGAGTCTGCTGGGTGAATTCTGGCGACTCTGGACAGCGCACTGGGTACATGTGAGCTGGATTCATTACTTTCTAAACATTCTCGCCTTTATCTGTTTACCTTTCATTTTTCCACGCGCTACCGTCTGGCATTTCTGTGCCATTTTGCTGATCTTGCCACCGTTGATCAGTTTAAGCTTTTATTTTTTCTTACCCAATATTGAAGCCTATGCTGGCCTGTCGGGCGTGCTGCATGGTGCCTATGTCGCCGTAGCCTGTGTACATTTGCTGTATAAGCGGGAACGCGGCTTTGCGGCGCTGGTATTATTTTTGATTTTTGCCAAACTGGTCTGGGAAAACACCATTGGCAATGTCGGAACGGCGCAGCTGATCGGTAGTCCGGTTTTGGTTGAGGCACATTTACTTGGGGTGATTTGGGGCGTGATTCTGGCGCTGATCTATATTGTGAGCAATTATTTTCGGGATAATTAAAGTGCAGAGATAAATAATTTACTTGGCAGAAAATACAAAAAGAAAATATAAATTGTCATTTTTATTGTGCCAATTTTCATGCAAAGTCAAAACATAGAATAAAGATCCTGACCTTTGAAAAGGAATTTTCTAGGCAGAAGGGAAGATCAGCGTCCTAGACCAAGCATCAGGCCGCTAAAATAAAAATAGGAATACACATGCAAAATAATCATCAAAACAGATCAGGATTAGGTCTGTTGCGTTATATATGGACAGAGTGGATCTCGACCTTCGTCGTGCTGGTTTTACTTTTGCTCACTTTGATTATTGGCACCGGGGAAATGATTCACGGTCAGTTGCTGCGTATGGGGGAGCGTATTTACGGCGATCCGGCAACAGGAATGCAATATTCATTTTTAAGGGCTGAGCCGACGCGTCCACAATGTGAACGCAATATTAATGTTGATCAACGCGTTCAGCAGCAGATAAAAGCCGATGCAGCCGATGAATATGCCGACTTCTTCGGGGTGCGTTCGGAAGCGGATGTCCGTGCTGCGGTGTTACAGGCACAGCAGGTCTGTGAAGAATCCTACCTGTTTTATGATAAAGCCATTCAACATGTGCAAGCTCATCCAAGTATTCGGGCTTATCGGACGTTTGAAACCTCTTTTTTTGGAATCTTCAAGTTTGGTACGGAAAACCGGGCTTTGCTTCTGGTCATCATGGTGGTCTTTGCTGCGATCAGTGCCACTCTAAAAACCCATCATATTGGCTTACGTAGCCCGAGCACGCGTATCGACTTTAAAGTTTATTCGGTCGCCATGCTGGTCGCTAATGCTTTCCTGGCATTTTCATCCTATAGCCAATATCAGTCCGTATTGAACTCGGGCGTGCCGATGGGGGAGATGAAGTACATCTACTGGTTGTGGATGATTCTGTTCAGCACACTCACCTTGATCAGCCTGTATCAGGTGATCAAACAGCCAAAACCAACGCGCGAAGGTGGCAGTTTTGGTCTGGCCTTTTTGAGTGTGCCGCTGTATGCCTATATGGCCATTACTACCGGAATAAATTTCACCTTTTTTATGGACTATCCAATGGGGCAGGGGATTTACCTCGGTCAATTGGTAGAGTTTTCCAGTATTTTCCTAAATCTGGCCTTGTTTATCTGGGCCGGTATGTTGCTGAAACAGACCCGTGTCGTGGACATGTTCCTGAATATTCTGCGTCCATGGAATCTGGCCCCTGAAACCCTGACCTGGTTAATCTTGCTGGCAGCTGCATTACCGACCGCCTATACCGGAGCATCAGGGATTTTCGTAATTGCCGCAGGTGCGATTATTTACAAGGAAGTCTGGAATGCGGGCGGACGCCGTCAGTTTGCATTGGCCGCCACTGCAATGTCTGGTTCACTGGGCGTGGTTTTACGTCCTTGCTTGCTGATTGTCGTTGTGGCATCACTGAATAAAGAAGTGACCACCGACTTACTCTATCACTACGGGATTTATGTCTTCCTGCTCAGTTCGACTTTATTCCTGGTAATTTCCCTGTTCTTTGCAGAAAACAAATTCCGGATTGCTGCACCTATTGTGGCTGCTCCTCAATCCGGTCGCGCCTTCATTGCGATTATTCCATATATCGTGATTTTCATTCTGATCTGGTTATTCTATAAATATGCCTTGTCGACTGACCTGAATGAATTTACCGCACCGGTGATGATGCCAGTCATTCTGCTGATGATTGTCTTGTTCGACAAGTTGCGTCATGAACCTGCGCCGTTGCCGGCAGTGGGGCATTGGGATGAAACTTTGACCGCAACTTTAAACTCAAGATCGACACCTGAACTGGCAACAGCCGGTGCTGCGGCCAATGCAGAATATCGTGAAGCTGAACATAGCGAACAATCAGGCAAAGAACTGGTGGTTGATCATGCTGTGCAGCGCTCAAAGGCGACCGAAATTTTACGTCAAGTCGGTTTCTGGAAGTCCATGCATATTTCGACCAGTGAGACCGTGGGCCATATTGGTGCCTTGGTCATTCTGATGGCACTCTCGGTGAGTGTCGGTGGCTTGCTGGAACGTATTGAAATTATGGAAGCCTTCCCGACCGATATCAGTAGTACTATTTTGGTGATTTCACTGATTGTCGGCTTGATGATTTTTGTCGGGATGATCATGGATCCATTTGGCGCGGTGATTCTGATTTCGGCAACCGTGGCTCCAGTGGCTTACCAATATGGCATTCATCCAGTTCATTTCTGGATGATTACCCTGATTGGTTTTGAGCTGGGTTATGTGACGCCACCGGTTGCGCTGAATCATCTGCTGGCCAGACAGTCGATTGGCGATGCTGAGGTGGCTGAAGCGGATGCGGAAGTTCGCCATCTGTCTTTTTACTATCGTTATGAACGCTGGATTTTACCAGTGATAGTATTGCTGCCTGCGATGCTGATCATTGCCTATGTGCCTTATATCTTTAAACTGTTCGGCTGGTATCAATAAGAAAAAAGCAATAAAAAAGCACCTACGGGTGCTTTTTTATTGCTTTGATTTCGAATCTTGATCAAATCTTGGATGAATTCAGGCGCTTTTGTAGAATCGGGCTACACAGTAGAATCGCACAGAAAATCAGTCCCAGCCCAATCAGGCTATAAAGGTCTGGAACCTCATGCCAGAACAGAAAGCCCCACATGCCGGCAAAGAAAATCGCCACATAGTTGACCGGTCCAATTTGTCCTGCCGGAGCCAGCTTGTAGGCATTTGACATGAACAGTTGGCTGAAATTGGCCAGAATACCGGCAGTGATCAGGTAGCTGAGTTCTGTCAGGGTATAAGGTCGCCATAGCCAGAACATCGGAATCACTGAAATCAGGGTGCCAATAAAGCAGAAATAAAACACGATTTTTTCCGGAGACTCAGTTTTAGTCAGTGCCCGAACCGTGACAAAGGCCATCGCCGCCAGAAAGCTCGCACTCAAACCAATGACCGACATCAGGTTAATTAGACCCGAATCTGGTTTGGCGACACAGAGTACGCCGATGAAACCAATCAGAGCTGCGGCTAACATGCTTGTGGTGATTTTTTCCTTGAGAAATAGCCAGGCAATCAAAGGAATAAAAATCGGGGAAGAGTAGGTGAAGACCATGGCATTGGAGAGTTTTAAATGAGCAATGGCATAGAAAAAGCCGTACATGGCAGTCAGGCCGACCACTGCGCGCCAAGTGTGCATCCATAGTTTTTCAGTTTTGAAAAAACCAATGCCTTTATTGAAAATGAAAGGCAGGAAAATAAACAGCCCAACAAAATTGCGAAAGAAGACCACGGTAGCATTATCAACTGTTGTTGAGGCATAACGGATACAGACGCCCATGACTGAAAAGAGAAAAGCAGAGCAGGTCAGTAACAGAATGGCTTTAAGCAGATGCGGAGCGGCTGGGGCAGACATGGAAACAACTGAGCTAGAAGATCTGACGATATTCTAGCTGAAATGCTGTCGAGATTTACTGGCTTTGAGCAAGTTGTGCTTCAAGTAACTTGATCTGTTCCTCTTTCAGTTGGATCAACTGGTCGGCATCGCTATGCTGCGCATCCAGTGTGGCTTTTTGTTCATTGAGCTGAACTTGGATGTCATCTAATTTAGCCACTTCTTCTTTGGCCAAACTGGCATTCTCCGGCACTGGTGCATCTAACAGCTGATTTGATACCAGTGCTTTAGCTTCGATCGTCTCAGGTGCTTTCGCTGCCGCCGTATCTTCTTCAGTTTTCGCCGCAGGTTTTGCTGCCGGAACAGCCGCGATATCTTCCTGATGTATGCGTTCCGCTTCACCGGAAAAGGCATTCAACCACTGATATAGCAATACCAATGCAACGACAGTAACTAAAGCCCCCATAATCCCCATTAAAAGTTTGGGGTTATTTCTTTGTTCTACTGACATAGCTTGAACCTTGATTTTTATTTTACTGAACGAGGTTTAAACTGAATCACGCCAACTTCATCTGGAACAGCTGGTGTTTCTGGTTGATCAACATGTGTGGGACGATTTTCTTCATAACCACATTCAATACATTCGATCCATTCATCTTCACCAGAGGTCAGCATGACGACGCGATCTAACGCCTGACATTTTGGACATTTTGCGCCTGCAATGAAACGACGTTTAATGGTCATCATACTCACCTTGTGATCAACTTAAAAAGCTAGTTTAAGCGTTTTTAGAGGGGTTCGTCCAACCTTGATGACGCAGCAACGCATCTATTTTTGGCTCGCGTCCGCGGAAATTGATAAATGCGTCAAGTGCTGTGTCTTTTCCGCCAACTGCGAGGATATTTTCCCGAAACTGCTTTCCGGTAGTGGTATTAAAAATACCTTCATCTTCAAAGCGGTCGAAGGCATCACTGGCCAAAACTTCGGCCCATTTATAGGAATAATATCCTGCTGCATAACCACCGGCAAAAATGTGACTGAAGCTGTGCTGGAAACGGTTATAGTCGGTGGTCGGTAGGACCGCATACTTTTCACGGATGTCATTCAGCGTCGCCTGAACCTGTGTTGCATTTAAAGCCGGATTGGCTCGGTGAATACTCAGGTCAAACAGGGCAAATTCAAGCTGACGCAGGGTTTGCATGCCAGACTGGAAGAAACGTGCATCGAGCAGGGCTTTCAGCAACTCTGCCGGCAAGGATTCTTGAGTTTCAATGTGCTCGCTGAGCAGATCCAGACTTTCCTGATCCCAGGCCCAGAATTCCATAAACTGGCTTGGCAGTTCGACCGCATCCCAAGCCACGCCATGGGTACCTGCTACCGCAATATTGTCCACTTCTGTCAGCATATGATGCAGGCCATGACCAAATTCATGGAACAAGGTGATGACTTCATCATGGGTCAAGAGTGCAGGGCGATTGCCGACGGGTGGGGTAAAGTTACCGACCATATAACAAATCGGTTTTTGCAAGCCATCACTGGTCTGCATACGGGAACGGAAACCGCTCATCCATGCACCGCCACGTTTGCCTTGACGTGCATACAGATCAAAATAGAAACCGCCAATGACCTGACCCTGATCTTCCAGTTCAAAATAACGTGCATCTGGATGCCAGACAGGCGCTTCACGTTCAATGACTTGAATGCCATACAGACGATTCACAATACTGAACAGGCCTTGCAGGATTTTTGGTGCAGGGAAGTAAGGTTTAAGCACTTCCTGTGACAAATTAAATTGCTGCATTTTCAGCTTTTCAGAATAATAGCCACTGTCCCACGGTTGCAGATCACGGATGCCATCTTCAGCAGCAATCGCTTTCAGTTCTGCAATTTCTTTCTCTGCTGGCGCGCGGGCATGCTCTGCCAGATCACGCAAGAATTCGTCTACGGCCTCTACACTTGGTGCCATTTTGCTGGCTAAGGACAATTCCGCATAATTATTAAAGCCAAGCAGTTTTGCCATTTCCAGACGCAAACTGAGAATTTCTTCGATCAGTGCAGTATTGTCAAACTCGCTCTGTTCAGCCTGATCTGACGCACGTGTGGTATAAGCTTTATAGAGTTCTTCACGCAGAGGGCGATTTTCTGAATGGGTCATGATCGCCAGATAAGACGGGAAATCCAGCGTAGCCACCGGTTGATCCAGCTCACGTTGCTGACCATATTGTTTTAACAGCTCAATATTACTGGTAGATAGACCCGCTAACTCCTCTTCATTTAGCGGTCTGAAATAGGCCTGAGTCGCATCCAGTACATGGTTGGAGAAGTCGGAAGATAATTGGGACAGACGTGCCGAAATTTCCGCATAACGTTTTTTCGCTTCACCCTCTAACGCCACCCCAGATAATTTAAAGTCACGTAAGGCCAGTTTAATGGCGCTTTGCTGCGCTGCCGGCAGTTCACTATAAATCGACGCATCATAAATATGCTGATAGGTCTGATACAGCGCCGTATGTTGACCCAGTTGCGTATAATATTCGCTAAGACCCGGTAAAAGTGCTTGGTAGACATCACGGGTTTCGGCATTGTTCATCACGGCATTTAAATGTGACAAGATGCCCCAAGACTCACTCATATTGTTTTCAAGCGTGTCGACATGTTCCAACGTAGTCAGCTGCTCCTGTACTGTAGTAGGCGTTTCGGTGAGGTCATTCAGGAACTTTTGCCCTTCAGCGATACAGCTTTCAATTTTTTGTTTTAGCTCAGCCAGCGTAATCTGATCAAATTGTGGAACAGGCAAAGTTGCCTTTTCTAAAGTCATGTCGGTCTGCCAAATTAATTTTCAATGTTAAATCTAGATGTAGGGCTTTTAATTGAGTAAATCAAGTTTTGAAACTAATATTTGCTTTATAATTTGAAAATAGAGAAAAATTATTATGCAAAGAAAAACAGAAGTAACATTTTTATTTAGTGCAGCAGTCGCTTTTATCTTACTTGGTATATTGTAATATTGGTTTATCTTCGATTTTGTTGTCCCAATATCTTATTATGATAATGATCTAGATAAAGGAGCATTTGCCACGATGATGAGTTGGTCAGCTACCTTATTTATTGGTTATGCAGGTTACATTTTATTAGATAAATGGAAAGAACAAGAAAATAGAAAAGTTGAAAGAGATGAAATTATTTTTGCTTACAAACAATTAGTTGGGTGGACAACTAAAACTTTAGATTTATCTCATAAACCTGAATGGAAAAAATCTGATTTTAATGAAATGAAAGAATCATACTATCAAGTATATGCAATTTTAGTTCTTATTGAGAACCTTTCTGATAAATCAGAATTTATTTTAATTTCTAAAAAATTTACAGATATTTATAACAAGATTATTGATGCAAAAATCGAGCAAATAGATGAAAAATTAGACCAAAATGTTTGTGAAGAGAAAATCAAGAATCATATAGCAGATGTAGATAAAATTTATTCTAAATTATTATCTTCTGTTCGTATTGAATAAAAAAGAGCGCCGTAGCACTCTTTTTAAACCGTCAAAAATTATTCAGTCTTGGCTTTTGCATTCGACTTTTTCTTTTTGACCTTGGCCTTTTTCTTTACTTTATCTTTAACCTTTGCTTCAGACTTTCCTGCAGATGGTTTAGCAGACTTTTTACTGTAAGAGCTGGGTTTTCCTTTTCCTTTTTTGCGTCGTATGGGCTGTTCTCCATCGGTGCTCAGGTTGGGTTTAGATTCACGTTCATTGTTGCCGAACACTTCTTCGGTTGCTGCTGGACGTGATACTGGTTTTTTCTCGCTCACGCGCGGTGCACGGGCACGAACTGCACGGCCGGCATGACTGAGTTGTTGCACCAGTTCAAAGTCGATCTTGCGTTCTTCCAGATTGACACCGGCAACCTTGATTTTGACTTCATCACCCAGACCAAAGACCTGACCACGGTTCTGGCCGATCAGATTCTGGCTGCTTTGATCAAAGACAAAGAAGTCATCGCCTAGCTGGCTGACATGCACCATACCATCGACATACAGGTCTTTTAGCGTGACAAACAGGCCAAATTCTGCCGTTGCACTAATAATGCCGACAAATTCTTCACCCAGATGCTGCTGCATATAATGGCATTTCAACCAGGTCGTTACCGAGCGTGATGCTTCATCTGCACGACGTTCTGTGGCAGAGAAATGGTCACCAGCTTCATCTAAAGCACCACCTGAAAGTGGAGATGGCTTGTTATTTAAATGTGCTTTGATTGCACGATGCAATAACAGATCCGGATAACGGCGAATTGGTGAAGTGAAATGTGTATAGGCTTCATAAGCCAGACCATAATGGCCTGCATTACTCGCACCATAGTAAGCCTGCATCATGGAGCGTAATAACACCGCATGAATACTTGGTGCATCAATCCGTTCTTTGGTCGCTTCAATCACCGCCTGATAATCTTTCTGAGTCGGCTGTTCCGGGAAATTCAAACCCAGCAGCTTGACGAAGTCACGGACTTTCTGGATACGTGAGAACTCAGGTGGCTCATGCACGCGGTACAACATTGGCATTTCATTTTTCAATGCATATTCTGCGGCTGCCACGTTGGCCAGCAACATACATTCTTCAATCAGCTTATGCGCATCATTACGGCTACGCGGCAAAATTTCTTTAATTCCGCCCAGTTCGTCGAAGGTCATGTAAGTTTCGACGGTTTCAAATTCCATGGCATGGCGTTCAGCACGTAAACTTTTAAGAACTTGATAAAGCTGGAACAGGGTGTTGATCGACTTGCGAACTTCACGGTCTTCGGTAATGGCTTGACTGTCACCTTCCAGATACTGTGCGACCTGATCATAGGTCAAACGTGCCTTGGAATGCATAACAGATGGATAGAACTCAAAACCGGTAACACGGCCAGCACGTGACAGTTTTAAATCACAGACCATACATAGGCGGTCAACATTCGGATTTAACGAACACAGGCCATTCGACAATGCTTCAGGCAGCATCGGTAAAACAAAGTGCGGGAAGTAGACTGACGTCCCGCGTTCCTGCGCTTCATCATCCAGCGGTTTGCCTGGACGCACATAATGGCTGACATCGGCAATGGCCACGACCACACGATAGCCACCACCCGGACGTTTTTCGGCATAAACGGCATCATCAAAGTCACGTGCATCTTCACCGTCAATAGTAACTAAGGCTAAATCACGCAGATCCACACGACCTTCATGGTCTTTGGCCGTTGGTTCTTTAAAGCTCTCGGCTTCTTTAACCACTTCTTCCGGGAATTCATAAGGCAAACCATATTCTAAAATGGTTTGTGGAATGATGATTTCAGTATCGGCCTTGTCTGCCATGGACTGCACAATATGCCCAGTCGCGAATTCTTCACGGGTCGGATAGGTATCAATCGCCACACGAATCGAGTCACCCAGATTGACTTGGGCATGTTCAATCAGTTCTTTTTCAAGGGTAATTGGCTGATGTGCATTCGGGTTGGCTGGCTGGATAAAGTATTCACCATCATACTCTGACACTTTACCAATGATCTGTTTGACACGATGCTGCACAACTTCCGTAATGTAGCCCCAGGCCTTACCTTTACGGTCTACCGAAGTCTGACGCACTTTAACGCGGTCACCATTAAAGACCAGGCGCAGTTCACGCTCAGCCAATAATAAGTCGTCCTGGCCGGAAATGTTGGCAGTTCCCATCCCCCGGGAATTGATATAAACCGTCGCTTCGGATTCAGGTTGCTCGACGGCAATCTGAAACTTGTAGCCGTCTTTCATCAGTTGCCCGTCACGCACCATCGCAATTAAACGATGGCTTAGGGCATCAATACTTTTTTGATCTGCAATTTCAAAATGTTCGACCAGGTCTGCATGGGACTGGGCATTGTTCTTTTCGATGGTTTCTAAAATGAGCGTGCGGCTAGGGATAGGGTTGTCATAACGTTCGGCTTCAGCTTTTGCTTCAGGATCGACCCAGTTTTTCATCATGTCTTTAAATTTATCTTAGGAGATAGGTTTAGCATAAAACATGTGTGCGCAGACTGCACGTAAATGATTGCAATAATCCATTTAAGTTTTCAATTTTCTGTTAATTTTCGATAACTGGAAATTTATGCAGTTTTTTTGCCATCAAAATGCACGAAAAATCGAGGAATTGCTTAAAAAGTATTTAAACGAGCAAAAATATGCACTTTTTTTTGATGCTGCGCTTGCAGTGCCATGCCGAAATTTGTATTATGGCCGCACGTTACGGTGAGATGGGTGAGTGGCTGAAACCACGTCCCTGCTAAGGACGCATACGGGTAACTGTATCGAGGGTTCGAATCCCTCTCTCACCGCCACGCTTACTTACGTCGCGCGCTCATAGCTCAGCTGGATAGAGCACTTGGCTACGAACTAAGGGGTCGGGAGTTCGAATCTCTCTGAGCGCACCAAGTAAGTTAAGCAGAAAAACGTATCGCCAACCTAGGCACACAAGTTACGCGCTCATAGCTCAGCTGGATAGAGCACTTGGCTACGAACTAAGGGGTCGGGAGTTCGAATCTCTCTGAGCGCACCAACTTGAACAATTAACCGCACATTTTGCGGTTTTTTTGTGCCTAAAATTTACAGAAACACCAGACATCACGTGCTAAAAATAAGTCTCAGGCGAGTGAATAAAAATAAAGGCAGTCGTGATGAGAAAAATCATTGTCCAGGAATTTTTGACCCTAGATGGCGTGATGCAGGCGCCCGGCGGCCCCAAAGAAGATATATCTGGTGGTTTTCAATATGGTGGCTGGGTGGCGCCGTATTTTAACGCGGAACCTGATCCGGCATTTGATGCCATCATGCAAACATGGATGCAGCCCTCCGATATTCTTTTGGGGAAAAATACTTTTCAGATTTTTGAATCTTACTGGCCCACACATACTGAAGACTGGCCGGGAATCAATGACGTCAATAAATATGTTCTTTCTACCAGTCTGGAACATTCCGACTGGCAAAATACCCTTTTTTTGAAAAGCATTGATGAGATCATCAAGCTTAAAGCATCAGGAGAGGGGGATATTCGAGTTTATGGCAGTGCTACAGTGGTACAGGCGCTTTTCAAATATGAACTTGTGGACGAACTTCGTCTGCTGACTTTTCCAATCATTCTGGGTGTTGGCAAACGCCTGTTTAGCCATGAGTCAATACCTGCCGCTTTTCAATTGATAGATCACCTGGCCAGCTCAAATGGTATTGTGTTTACGCATTATCAAAGGGTAGGAGCAGTAAAGACTGGAACAATAGGCGAGTGATAAAGCATACAAGGGTGATGACGGTCGTTTTATATTTGAATTCTATTCTGGCTGAATACCTGGTTGAGAATACTTAAGGCTGACCCATTGTGTGGTGCTGGAATTTTTCGGAAAATCCAGCTTTCTGGTTGAATTAATTAAGTGCTTTTAGCTCTAAATCCGCAGAAGTTTTCAGCAGAAAACTATAAATTCTGATACATCGTTTAATTACTGTACATTCAGTTGTGATTTTATTAAAAAACACTTAACAAGACTAAAAAAGCTCGTATAATGCACCCCATCAAGACGTCGCGCTCATAGCTCAGCTGGATAGAGCACTTGGCTACGAACTAAGGGGTCGGGAGTTCGAATCTCTCTGAGCGCACCAATCTTGATAAGAATTCTGAAAAAAACCGCACAGTGATGCGGTTTTTTTACGTCTGTGATTTTTAACTATTTTTCATATAAAAAACCAATAACTCTCTGCTTCCTGCTCATCTTAATTTCTGCTGCACTTTCAGTGCATAAACGGTATTGCCACCTACCGCAGGTAAAACATCGTGATAGGGCATGCTGCGCATGGCTCTTAATAAGAATGGCGCCTGATCGTGAATCTTCATGCTGCTGGTAATTTGAAATAAGGTACCTTGTGACTGCGGCAATAAGCGCATGCCACCTTTCACAAACTTCAAGTCGCCACCATTAGCATTAAACTGGTTTTGCAGGGAATCAGGCTGGTAAAAACGCATCTTGAAGTTAAATGGAATCTGAATCACTCCTAAACCGACCGACACCTTATAGTTGGCATCTATATTCTGGGCATTGACCGGATTCAGTTCGACTTTCTTGATCTGCCGGGGGAAAAGCTGCTGGGTTGCTTCAGCTGCTAACCACGGCCGCAATTTTTCGACCGGATTCGGAAAATATTGATAGGTGCTGCTAAATCTTAAATTTTCTGAGAATTTTCCTTCTTTGATCAGATAGTTCGGCAAAATGAAACTGACCGGTTGCCCTGATTTTTGGCTGATCTGGGCAATTTTTTGTAGCTGTTGAGGGTTCAATCTCAGTTGCGGAATCGGAGTTGCTAGTGCTGCTGTATGCTCGGTTTTAAAGCGTTGTTGTAGTGCTTCCAGCAGAAATGCATTGGTACTCGGCGGAATGCCGAGTTTGGCTTCAGGCAGCGCATTCAGGATTTTACTGAATAAAAAGCCTTTAGGCTGATTCAGGTCGCCCCATTGGGTGACAGTCACCAGCGTTTTATGCGGACCCAGTGCAAACCATTCCAAGTTTCCCGCACCATAGGGAATTGGCGCATCGATAATTAAAGTATTGATGCTGTTTTCACCCAGATGATGCTGCATCACTACAGTTTCTTTAAAGTTCAACACCGGAATCGGGGTCGGGATATGAACCTGATATCTAACCTGCTGAATCGAACCCTGCTGCTCCAGCACTTTGGCTGACTTTAAGGTCGGAAATAGACCCACATAATTCGGATAATGGCGTAGCAATTTTTCAACCTGAGCTTCAGCTACCGGTAATACCACAGCCGCACTATAAAACTGTGTCTTGCTGGCTGCATTACTATTTAAGGTGGGAAGCTGGGTTTTACTGGTTGGATGTGCATAAATCAGAATCCGCTCGCCGGTTAATTCTGCCAGTTGCTGGGCATTTCCCTGATAAGCACTCAGACTGCTCGGTAGTTCGGCATTCCAGGGAATAATCTTGGCCAGTGCTGGAGCAGAAACTGCCAAACAAACACCGATGAGCATGCATTGCTTTAATCCTTTCATTCAACATCCTGTTGCTTATTTTTTGTTTTAATTGTTGTTTATTTAAAACCAAATGTACGTATTTCCAAAGCAAAGTTATGTAATTGATGCGACAGGCCATAAGCGCTGTAGATATTTTGCTATAGTATTGGGCAAGATTTTATTTTTGATGTGATGCTATGACTGAGTCAGCACCGACTTTATCGACCCGTTATTTTCTGACTTTAGAAGAATCTCAGGATGGTTTTGCCCTGGCGACGTTTGGTAAAAAGCAGATTTCACGTTTTCTGACGCCTCTGGTCAGTATCGGGATCATCATCTGGGGTTTCTCGATGGGTTTTGATGGCGTCGGACGTTATTACGTGGCTTTGGGCGCATTCTTTCTGCTCCTGCAAGGTATTATGCGTTACTGGTTCCTGCCGATGATGTTTAAACGTCAGTTTGTTAAATATCAGTTTGGTAAAAGCGAACAGGGTATTGATTTGTATCAGGACTATGCGGAAATTTTTAATAATGATCGTAGTAAGTTGGTGCCATATAGCGAAGTGCAGAATTTTGCTGTCGGTAAACTCACTTATATGCTGGAATTAAAAAACCGTACCGTGGTTATTGTGCCGAAGCGTGCATTTAAGGACGGCACTGAACAGAGTATGTTCGAGCATACATTTAAAAAATAATTCAGATATCTATAAAAGGGAAGTTTTGATCATGAGCACACGTCCATCCAAAATCGTTTGCGTGGGTCGCAGTTATGCCGATCATGCCAAAGAACTCGGCAATGCGATCCCTGATCGTCCGGTATTGTTTATCAAGCCACCGAGTGCCTTAAGTTCGCTTGAAGCAGGCATTGAGTGGAATCCGGAATGGGGCAATTGTCATTATGAATGTGAACTCAGCTTGCGCATTGACCGGACTTTAAGCAAAGAAAGCGATCCTGTGAAATCACTTGAAGCTGTGGGTGCGGTGACTTTAGGTCTGGACTTAACTTTGCGTGATTTACAGGATGATCTCAAGAAAAAAGGCCAGTCTTGGGAACGTGCCAAAGCCTTTGATGGTTCTTGTTTGTTGTCGGATTGGGTGCCTGTCGCCGATGTAGTCACTGACTGGAAAGATGTGCATTATACACTGCAAGTCAATGATGAGCTACGTCAAAAAGGTGATACCGCTTTATTGATATTTGATATTGCGACCTTGCTGGCTGACATCAGTCAGGTCTTTACTTTGGAAGAAGGGGATGTGGTGATGACCGGTACACCGGCAGGCGTTGCGGCATTACATTCAGGCGATCAACTGAAAATGACCCTCAAAGGGCAGGCTCAAGATTATGTCTGGACGACTTTTGTGAAATAACCAGGATTTTGAATCAAAGGAGCCTATTGGCCATTGCTGTCCCACAATTTTTCACAAGAGGAAGCTCATTTGAGCTTCCTCTTGTTTTATGGGTATTTTATCGGGTGAAAATAAAGCTTTTAAAGTTCTTCTTTCAAACAAATTCACTTGAATTATTCTGAGTAAACGTTGAACTGTCCAACCTGTTTTTCCTAAATGTTGAGCGAAACTCACCAATAAATAGGCGATCATCGCAATCCAGATTTGTGTCTGAATTGCGTTCCTGCTGCGGCCTAGAAACGCTTTTAATTTGAGATTCTGCTTAATCGCCTTAAAGAACAGCTCAACTTTCCAACGATCTTTATAAATCGCCGCAATGGTGGAGGCGGCTAAATGAAAGTTATTGCTGAGAAAGCTAAAGTGCTTGCCACTTTGCTGATCTCTATATTCAATTCTTCTTAATACGGGGGCTTTTCTTTTTAGGGCATGTGCGCTATTTAGCTGAATGGTTTCATCTTTTAGAATGCCTTTGGATTCAAGCACGGGATGTTGCTGGATCACCTGATACACCGATTTAGGTCTAAAACGTGTCACAAAGCTAACGTTTTGAGCGCTTAGATTCGCATACCATTGATAATCGACATAGCCTTTATCAAAGACCACAATGCTGCCAGCGGGAAACTGGAATTCTCGGCCTTGTACCATGTCATTTTCTTTGCCATTTTCAACTGCAACAAACTCAGGAATATCATTGCTGTGATTCAATCCTATGCTGAGTTTCATGCTGGCTTTTGAGTCATGAACTTTGGCCCATTCACATAAGGAAAGCGACAGGTCAATATGACTGGCATCCAAGGAATACAAGGGATTCTTAAAGCGAAATTTATGAGCTACTTTTGAGTGTTCATAGTATTTAAGCAACTTGTAAAATAGCTGTTGATACAAGGCAGCAGGCTGCTGCTCATTGATTCGTGCCAGCGTGCTTCGGGGAGTAGACTTTGCTCCGAGATGACTTAGCTTTTCCTGTTGGCACTCCAAATTGGATTGAATATCTCTCAGACTTTGCCTACAAGAGAATTGAGACATCAATATGGCAATAAACTGATCCCACCGGGAAGCCGCTCTAAATTTCTGTCCAACATGGTGTACTTTAGCAAGTTGTTCAAAATCCTGTCGCACAACAGGTTTAATTAGCTCATGAAATACGGTATTCTGATGTGACAAAACCTGAATCCTAGTCGTTAAAGTGTTTGTTTGCACTCATATTTTAACTGTTAGGACTCAGGTTTTTTTATTTAAAGCAAACTATAGGACAGCAGTGGCCTATTGGCTCCTTTTTCATATGCATAATTTTAATCATTAACAGTATAACGCTTGCGAAACTGATCTGGGGTGCTTCCCATCCAGCGTTTAAACATGCTGATAAATGCTGAGGCATTGGCATAGCCCAGATCAAAGGCAATGCTCTCGACACTATGCGCTGCATTTAATAAAGACATGGCCTGCATCACTTTCAGGCGTTGCCGCCATTCATGCAGTGACATTCCCAGTTCTTTCTGGCTATATCGCGCTAATGTCCGCTCGGTTAAATTGACGCGTTCGGCCAGTTGCTGCAGCGAGCTCTGATCTGCCGGATGCTGATGTAAATAATCTAAAATCTGTTTCAGCAATGCATGTTCTGAATGCGGTAGATAACTGCTGACCAGTTGGGCTTGCTGGAGCTGATCAAGCAGCACCTGTAGCAGACGCTGATATTCAGCTGAATTCTCGAATCCCGGATGATCTTGCTGATGTAGTTGTTTCAGGTGGGTAAATAAAGCAGTGACCAAGGGGGCGCTGAGCAGGATGCCCGGTTGAGTGGGCAGTTGGCTACAAAGTGATTCATGCACATACAGAGTGCCATGAGAAACTGCGGTACGGTTCAGACCACGATGCTCTAAATTCGGTGGGAGCCAGATGCCGTGAGGTGAAGGCGTCACATAATTTATATGATTAATATTCACTTCCATCACGCCATGAAAAGCATAGACAAATTCTCCCCAGGCATGGCCATGTAGCGGATAAACAGATTGCGCAGGATCTTCCCTGAAACTGATCCACAGAGGTGCTTTAATCAGATCATGGGTCGGAAGTTGCTTGAGCGAAGCTGAATCTGCTTGGATTTTTTTATGCATCACCGAAATTGCCTGAATAACACCATCATTTGTCTGTTTTGAAGTATATCTTTTATTTCTGACACTTTTATAGTGTACCTTCCAAATGAGCAACAGGACCGTATGTGAGCCAGCGTCAGGCATTAGATGCCAAAGCATCTGCCATCATGTTTGTATTGTGTATGTTGTGGGGTTTACAACAGGTGGTACTGAAGTGGGCCGCGAATGATATTTCAGCCCTGATGCAAATTGCCTTGCGTTCAGCCTTGTCTGCGCTGATGGTTTATCCCCTGATTCAGCAGAGCGTGCGCCGTCAACTCTGGAATGCACGCTATTTACCTGCAGGATTACTAGTCGGTGTGTTGTTTGCAACCGAATTCTATCTGATTGGTGAGGCACTGCGTTATACCTCAGCCTCGCATACGATTGTTTTACTTTATACCGCGCCGATTTTTGTGGCTTTGGGTTTACACTGGAAATTGCCGGCAGAGCGTTTGTCTTCTGTGCAATGGGGCGGAATATTTCTTGCCTTTAGCGGAATTGTAGTCAGCTTTCTGTTACGTCCACAGACAGAATCAACTTTACAAACTGATGCCTTGTGGGGAGATTTTCTGGCTTTGCTTGGCGGCGTATTCTGGGCAGCCACCACAGTCAGTGTACGTCTGAGCCGGCTGGCTGAAGCACCTGCAACCCAGACTTTGTTCTATCAATTATTGATAGGTGGAATGCTGTTATTGCCTCTGGCTGTTCTGACTGGACAAGCAGCCATTCAATGGACGGTGTTGTCTATTTCCAGTCTGGTTTTTCATACCGTGCTGATTTCCTTTGCCAGTTATCTGATCTGGTTCTGGATGCTGAAGCATTATCTGGCATCGCGTCTAGGGGTATTTTCCTTTTTGACCCCTGTATTCGGCATGCTGTTCGGCGTACTGATTCTGGATGAACATATCGAAATCAATTTTATTATCGGCACCTGTATGGTCATGCTGGGTGTGATTCTAGTGAGTTTGCAGGGATGGCTGAAAAAACCGAATATCAATAAAAGCATTCAAGAGCAAGCATGAAAATCTGGTCTGTAAATTTAGCGACCTGGATTGGTCTGTCTTCTATTCTGATCTGGGCCAGTCTGGTCGCCGTAGTGAAACTGATTACTGAATCCACCAGTGCAGTGCAGGGGATTGCTTTAATTTATAGTTTTAGCAGTCTGGCGATTTTTGCGTTCACCGGCTTTCCAAAAATCATGCAAATGTCCAAGCGTTATCTGCTCGGTTGTGGCGCTTTATTTGTGGCTTATGAGATTCTATTTCTGGTTGCTGTGGCATGGTCGGATAATCGTGAACAGGTGATGCTGATTGCCATGATCAATTATCTGTGGCCACCCTTGATGATTGTTTTTTCGATTTTTGCCCGACAGTTGCAGGCTCGCCTCTGGGTGATTCCAGGCTTTCTGCTCGCTGTGATGGGACTGATGCTGGTGGTCAATCCAGAAATCACTAATCTGCCGAAGTTTATGCAGGCTTTAGCTGAAAATCCTTGGGCCTATGGCTTTGCCTTTCTCGGCGCTTTGTTATGGCCTTGCTACTGCGTTCTAACTAGGACCTATGGCCGCGGACAAAATGGTGTACCGATTTTCTTTTTGGTCGCTGTAATTAGCTTATGGTTCTTACATTTAGGATTAAACGAACCTTTTATCATGCCTACATTCAAGCTATGGCTGGGAATTGCAGTGGTGGGTAGTCTGATTGGCATCGCCTATAGTAACTGGAATCAGAGTATGCAGTTCGGCAATATCAAGGTGCTGATTTTAGCCACCTATTTTATGCCGATTCTTTCTTCGGTCATGTCAATGCTGATTCTGGATGTCAGACCCGAACTCAGTTTTTGGATCGGGACGGGTTTGGTGACTGCAGGCGCTATAGTCTGCTGGAAATCTACCGCTATCAGTTAAAAAAAATCCTCTCAAGCGAGAGGATTTTTTTATTTATGTCGGAACAGTTCGGACAATGGAAAATTGAGTTTTTCTTCCAGATATTGATCGGTTTCCTGTAATCTAGGTGAGAAATTTTGCATCCAGATGTCATCAGTCTGGGCATTGGTGAGATGGTTTTTGCGTGGCAGTGGATAGGGTAATTGCAGATAAAAATTCCAGAAGCTGACCTGATCCAGATCACGAACCAGCACATATTCATTTTCATCGGTACGTTTGATCAAATTCTGCTTTTCAAACATGGCGACATAGCTCGGCCAGCGTCCAATTTCATCCCGGCCTAAGACCTCAAGTGCTTGGGCTTCACTGATGCTTTCACCAGTTTTCTGCTTTTTATAAAATAATTCTAACAGATCCAGCAGCATGACGATGGGATGGCGTTTATTGTCCTGCCCAGATTCAAACGCCGTCAGGGCATAGCTGATTTCAACCCCCAGTAACACAATAATCCACGACAGATAAATCCAGAGCAGGAAAATCGGCACGGCGGCGAAGGCACCATAGACGATCTCATAGCTGGTAAAGTTTGACATGATATAGCCAAACAGATTTTTCAGCAGCTCAAACACCACGGCACTAAATAGACCGGCAATAAAGGCAGATTTAAGCGGTACACTGCGATTCGGGATGGTCCAGTTCAAAATGAAAAATCCGAGTACAGTCAAAGAAAAGGAAATCGCCCAGAGGACAAAAGCGCCATCAAGCTCATAACCGGCAAAGTTATTGCTGAGAATGCTCATGGATGCCACGGTCGAAGAAATCACAAATGCACTGCCGAGTAAAATCGGCCCGAGCGAAATGATGGTCCAGTAACGCATAAAGCCCATAATTCCGCCCCGCGTTTCAGTCACGCGCCAAATGCGGTTAAACACCGTTTCGATACTGCTGAGCATCAATACTGTCGTCACAAACAAGAACAGAATACCAATGATGGTGAGATTGCTGGATTTATCGGTAAAGGCATTCAGGGCCTTATCAAAGGCAATTGTAGTTTTGGGTAAAAAATTACTATAGATCAGTTGTTGCAATTGCTGCCGCGCAGGTTCCAGCGCTTTAATGGAAGAGATAATTACCAGAAAAACCGTCAGCATAGGCACCACCGCAAACAGGGTGGTATAGGTCAGGGAACCTGCCTGTTCGCGACAGCGGTCTGCTTCAAAGCGTCGAAGTACAAATAAAACAAATTGAAACCAGTGTTTTTCATAGAAAGGTAATTTCTTTAAATACTTAACAATCATCTGCATCCAATCTCAATTTTTTTAATCATCATGAATTTTCATCATCAGCTTAACCAAAAAACTTGCAAAGTATCGTATAGTTTTATTTTTTTAAGTAATGAATAAGAACCATGATGCAACCTTATGTCCTTGTTTTATATTACAGCAAATATGGCTCAACCAAAGAAATGGCGCATTTGATTGCCAATGGAATTGAAGCGGCAGGCGTGGCAGTAAAAATCAGGACAGTTCCAAATATATCCAGCGTGGTAAAAGTCGCTGAACCCAGTATTCCGGCAGAAGGGGATATTTACTGTACTCTAGACGATCTGGCGCAGTGTGCCGGTTTGGCGCTTGGTTCACCGACCCGTTTTGGCAACATGGCTTCTGAAATGAAATATTTTTGGGATCAGACCACGAGTCTGTGGCTGAATGGAGCGCTACACGGTAAACCGGCTTGCGTGTTTACGGCATCAGGTTCCATGCATGGCGGACAGGAAAGTACTTTGCTGACCATGCTGCCGCCGTTGTTTCATCATGGCATGATGATTATGGGGCTCAGCAATGCAACACCGGCACTCTCGAATACCAAAACTGGTGGTACACCTTATGGTGCTAGTCATGTTAGCGGCCCACGGCATGATCAGGGCTTGAGTCAGGATGAAAAAATTCTGTGTGAAGTACAAGGCAAGCGTTTAGGTGAAGTGGTACTGAAACTCAATCGAGTCTGAAAAACACTCACAGGAAATGAAGGATGAACTTCATTTCCTGAATTTTATTAGGCTTCTTTTTGATCTTTTTGATCTTTTTGATCTTTTTGATCTTTTTGATCTTTTTGACTAAATCTGTATTTGCATTTCAGACATTGATAATCCTGAAACAGATTACGGTCGACAGAAACCCCAGCTTTTTTCCCCAGAAAATTACCGACCACACCGCCGGTAATTCCGACACTGATTGCACCGACAAAAGTGCCTACGGTTCCGCCGACAATCACACCTAAAGGTCCGGCTACCGTACCAATCGCAGCGCCAATGGATGCACCCGAAGCAGCGCCACCTACAGTCCCTGCAGTTGCACCCGCTGAACTCATGAGAATGCCGCCAATTTTCTTTAAATTCTGTTCATGATCGCGCTGTTCGATATCAGCTGAGCCACATTTAGGACATTGCATAGATTGTTCCATCAAGGATTGAGATGTGCTTGTTTTAGGTTTATCGGGAATAGGATTTGTGCCCTGATCAGCACTTATTCATAACATACAACAACACAGTATAAGCTCTGAATGCTCGAATCAGGGGCATTGCATATTGACTTGATTCTAGTTGAGTTCACGCTAAAACATTGTATTTCAGCTGTAAATATATGCCTTCTCTGTTGATTAAAGCAATTCTCAAACAGTCTTAAGAAAATGGCAAATCTCAAGATCATCAGAAATGTTCTTCTTTCATTATTCTAAAATTCTAAATATTGCGTCTTGAACAGACTATTTCTAGATTCGAGATGAAAAAGGAAGGAATATCGAAAAATATGCAAACAAGTTCTTATCGGGTCTATTTAAGTTTTCAGCCAAAATGCACCTGAATATTGGCGTTTCTTTATAAGTAACTTTCATTGTGATTGATTAATTATATTTTAAATAATGTGTGACATTTATTATTATTAAATAGAAGTTCCAATAAAATAAAAATTTACGACTTTTAAAATATAAAAAGCATGATAATTCTAATCTTTATTAGATAAATTTTTGATTATTACTAATATAAAAATTATATTATCTTAATCAAGTTTTTTATATAAAACTTATATTCAAAAAAAATTTATATAATGATTTCTTACAAATCAAAAATAATAAACAAATATTAGACCTCTTGCGAAAGTATAGTTTTATCTAATTTTTGAATTGGCTAAAACCTCATAAAATATAGCTTTCGACTGCTTAAAATTTGACTAACGCAAGAAGTCTATTTATTAATTAAAAACAATACTTTATATTTTTAAATGAAACAAAAAAATATGTGAATAGGGATTAGTTTTACATTTTATAATTTTATGTGATTTAATATTTTTTAGATAAATTTAATCTTACTTAAATGAAAAATTAAATAAATATCTTAAATCAGAGGATATTAAGATTATGAGAATATTAGTTATCAATCTGGGTTTATTATGTTTATGTTTTCTGAGTAACGCTTATGCCACTTCTGATGAGTGGACTCAGCGTTGGAAATCATCCAGTGCCCGTTCCAATGAGAATCTAGTTCAAGCTAATCTGATCGAACTCAAGGAGTCAGACTATTATTCCGGATTAGGTAAAACCACCGTTCATAGCACCTCAACCACTTCCATCGGCACGGTAAATACCCCGACCAACAATATCAATGTAGAGGGTACAGACAACAATATCGATATTACGAGTGAATTGCTGAATGAAGCCCCAGTCAATTCAAATACCAACCAAAATCCTCAGCGCTGTCTTAATTTGAGTAACAGACCAGGAGAATCACAATGCTGAATTTCTCCTTGACCAGAAGAAATATATCTTTCGTGAGTGCCACTGTCCTTTTCAGCTCTTTTTTAACAGGCTGCACGGGTTTAGCGCCCTCAAACAAGAAGCCAGTTAGC
Source organism: Acinetobacter sp. AR2-3 (assembly GCF_001878775.1). NCBI lineage: Bacteria > Pseudomonadati > Pseudomonadota > Gammaproteobacteria > Moraxellales > Moraxellaceae > Acinetobacter > Acinetobacter sp. AR2-3. The sequence goes on along the minus strand of NZ_MJIQ01000038.1, from coordinate 18,610 downwards.
CTGGTACAAGGCCCCCCAATTACCGATATTTTTACCCCTTTTGATATGGCTTTATCCTGCCTAAAAGGACAATTACGTAGTGATGTGAGTTTCTCCGTGGGGGCAATTCTGGATCAAACCGGTAAGGATGTAGTTACCAATGGTGGTAGCGGAAAAATGGTGACCCAAGGTGCGGGAGATATGGTGCAATCTGCCTTGTTTCAGGCAGGGGTAAGCTTAATGAACCGGCGTGATCCCCGGATTATCGAAAGCGAAGCCAAGTGGGGCATTCGTGATCCAAGACAAATCCAGGCTTCTGATTATTATGTGACAGGCAGTATTAACAGTCTGGATTTTATTCCGGGTGGTGGTTTTGACATGCAGATCGCTGGTGTCGGTCCGAATTATAGTCAAACCCGGATTATGGTCGGTCTGGATTTATCTTTGACTGATACCCGCAGCAGTAAAGTCGTGGGCAATGTTTCATTGCAGAAGCAAATTGCTGCACAGGATTATGGCTTAAGTGCAGGCAGATTCGCTGGTCGTACACTCTTAAATATTCAGATTGGAAAAGGAGAACGAGAGGCAACTAACTTTGCCTTGCGGCAAATGTTGAATCTGGCCACTTTTGAATTGCTGAGTCAGGTTGTCCCACCCGCCGTATTTGAAAGTTGCCGTGCGCAGATACCGCCAGAGTTTGGTCAATTGAACTTAACCCGAAGTTCTGTCGCTCTGCATAAATACAAGAAAAACCAGCGACAAAATAGTACAGCTTCAAGCAGTGTTGTTCAGGAGTCAGTCTCAAGCCAGGCAGACTCATCTAATGAAAAAAATAAGTCAACCAACTCACCGAGCAAAGATACGAAACCGCCAAAACAGAAAGAGTCCGAGGTGATTCAAAACCCTGAAGCAGAGCCTGAAATGAGCAAACAGGACTTGATTAAATATATTAGCAAGAAGCAGCATCCACCTTCTTCAAATGAAAAGAATGAAGAAAAAGATACTCAAGAAAAGGCTGATAAAGAACAAGAAGATGAAAAAACCACAACGCTATGGGAGGCCAATCCTGAGGTGGTCGAAAATTACTGGTCTAGCACCCAGCGTGATTAAAAATATTTAAAAATGGGCTCGCTCCCATTATAAGAAGGAGTACTTAGCGAGAGGTACTTCAAAACAAAAGTAGGAAGAACAACGATGAAAAACACGATCAAAACAATCGCTTTATCCGTCGCCTTTCTGTCTAGCGCAGGTATGGCATATGCCCAAGGAGATGAAACACCTACTGACGTCACCCTAGATACAGGCTTGCAAGCTACCTTGGATTCTATTTCTCAGCAGGTTGAAAATGGTTCTGCTTTGAATCTTGCAGTGAATACAGGTGATGTTGATGCAAGCGTTGATTTAGAAGCAATTGCAGAAGCTACAAGAGAAGCACCAGAGGCCATTAGTTCAATTGAAGGTACAATTGAAACTACTGCGATTGGTGCCGCGAATACAGGTAGTATCAGTATTGAGCAGGGTAGCTACAATAAGGTGGTATCAGACATATCAGATGCCACGGATAACTACGACTACAGTGCAGTAACCAGTGCAACTAATAATTCTGAAACTCTAGAGGAGCTATCAGAGGTTTCGGATAGTTCAGATATCTCGGAAGTTATAAGTTCGACACTGAGTACTGACTATAGTGAGGAAATCAATGAAACTTTAAGCAATTATAGTGTAGCGAATATTGCCTATAATGCGGGTGCTATTGATGCATCTGTCAGTGCTATTTCAGAAGGAACTCAAACTGCTATTAACAACAGCATCACAACTACCGCTATCGGTGCTGTGAATAGCGGTAGTATCACTGTGACTGTTAAATAAACTCTTTTTTCGAGGTGAACACAGGTCTAACTATTGGCAGATAGTTAGGCCTCTTTATTTTATAATAACATCCACATAAATTGTTGTTTATTCATCGGATAAAAAAGTACTTATTGTTTGACACTCTCTATTTCAGAAATTGAGTAGTCTGGAGCTTAAGATTAAGTCATTTATCTAGGATCAAATCTGGAAGAATAAATAAGAATTTAGGCTGAGCTATAGCCGAGTTTTGGATATTTTAAATTTATATCATCAGAAAAACGCAATAAAAAAAGAGCGCATCAGCGCTCTTTTGAAATTCATTGGCGAGCTTAGTCGCGAACAAATTCAACTGTGCCATTTGCTAAAGACTTCACACGTGCCAGTGATTCCACACGGTAGCCTTTTTCAAGCAGCAGATCACGACCTGGCTGGAATGATTTTTCAATCACAATGCCAATACCGACTACTTCTGCATTTGCCTGATGAATCAGGTCTGCAAGACCTAAAGCTGCTTGACCATTAGCCAAGAAATCATCGATCACTAAAACCTTGTCGGTTGAGCTGATGTGTTTATTTGAAATCGCGATCGTGCTTTCAGTTTGTTTGGTAAATGAAAAGACTTTAGAACGATATAAATCATCTTTCAGGGTCAGAGACTGGTATTTACGTGCAAAGATCACCGGTACGCCAAGCTCTAGGCCGGCCATTACGGCAGGTGCAATACCTGATGCTTCAATCGTAATAATTTTGGTAATACCAGCATCCTTAAACAGACGCGCAAATTCTTGACCAATCAGTTGCATCATGACTGGATCAATCTGATGGTTTAAGAAAGAGTCTACTTTCAAAACTTCTTCAGAGAGGACGATGCCTTCAGCCAAGATTTTCTGTTCTAGTGCATGCACGGGAGAATCCTCAAGAGCAGGTGCTTTTTCAAGCAAAAGCGTATTGTAAAAAGCACCCGGAAAAAATCAAGTGAAATTCGCCAAAAACTTAGTTGCTTGCACCTTTATAGTCAGTTAACAGTAAACCATAGGAGGTTTTCTTGTCGACATGCGAAACTTTGACTGGAAGATAGTCAAGTTTTGGTGCCAGCCAGAAAATGGTTTCACGACCTGGTTTGCTATGTTTCATCACCACTTTAATGGTATTAAAAGATCCGTATTTGGTACTTATAGTCTCTGAACCCTGTTTGACAAACTTGCGGCCTTCAACTTCTTTAGCATCAGCGATGTAGTAATTTGCTTTCAGGCCTGAATTTTTTAAATCTTCACGGATCTGCAATTCCGCATTCAACTCATCCAGAACATCTGCTCTCCAGGCAAAAGAACGTTTTTCATCATCTTTCTTGGTACTGATAGTTTTGCTGGAAGGATTGAAATTAATACTCATAGTGTTGTTATGCACCAATACTTTACTACTGCGACTGAAACTGCTTGAGCCGATCTTGCCATTATTAAAAGTAAAGCGGCTGGTTTCGGTTGCAGAGGCAATCCCTCCAGCTTTTGCAGCAAAGACATAAGTCCAGTTATTGCCAGATTTACTTAGAGTCCGTGTTGCAGAACCCATGTTCTTGCCATTATAGCTAAATTGATAACTGGCCTGAAAAGGAGTCATGGCAAAAGCCTGGCTAGAAATACCAGTGAACAGTATCGCGCTGCTCAGACCCGTGGTCATCACTAAAGTTTTGAATACAGTCTTCGCCATCAGTTATTTTCCTATATTGGTTAAACGGGCAAAAAATATCATTTATTGCACCCTTTATTATTTGGGCAAAATATGGAAGTTGAAGGGATATTTCTGCCAAAAATGTATATTTCATGTAGTTTTATGGAACTTTTGTTCAAAAACTACGTTTGACATGATTTAAGAAGGATCTTTCTGTTTGATAGGGGTGACCCGGTTGTCATCCATCTTGTCTTCATCCCAGTTCTCTTCCTGATCTTGGGAAAGTTTTCTAAACAGGGCGGCCAGATTGACATTGCCAATCACCACCAGTTCGGCTTCCCGTAGCACTGCATGATTCACGTGAACTTTGCCCAAGGTATCAATGACCGATCGGCTTTTGCCTAACCAGCGATTTAAATCCAGATAGAGCAAGTCATCGATGACTTTAATTACCCCCAGTTTTTCCAGAATCATTCCCAACGGATCTTTATTGAAGACACGTTGATAGAAGAACAAGCCGAAACGCACGCCAAGTTTATACAGCATATTTGGATATTTGGCTTCAATCAGCTGGGTATCACTAATTTGCTCGAAAACGATCAACTGGGTGGTTTTATTCAATTCCATCTGTACCAGTTTCAAATCAACCGATAAAGTGACAATCAGGCCTTTATAATCCAGGGTTGCGTAGAGACGCAGCCAGTCTTCATGTAAATCTGCGTGTAAGTCTTTCAAGGCATCGACATTGTCTGTGACAAAGCGCTGAAAAGTTGCATTCAGGAATACTTGCGATAGGGGAAATTCACGCTCATCTTCAATAAATCCTTCCGCCCTCTGATACACTTGGCGGATTCGGTTGGAAATATTGGAAATTAGCGTTTGCATACTGAAGCGTCCTGGCAACTTTATTTTTGACTCGGGATGTATCTTGTCGAATTGTATGAAAAATACAAGCGTTCATGCTTGAAGTTTAGCAAAATAAATAGCACCATTTTTATAGTTTTAGTTATGTAACGTTGAAGATTTGATGGATTTGGCATTTTAAAAAGATAAATGACGAATCCGTTTATTTTTAATCTTTCAAATACTTTTTTGGGGAGCTGAACTCATTATTGAGTTTAGGCGAATGTGAAAAAACGATGATACTCATGCCTCTGGTCAGAACTTGGTGGAAAGATCCAGTGTTTAGCAGTGCGTTGCTTGCCGCAGGCATTCTGCATTTGATCGTGCTGACACTGGAATTTGGTATGCCGCAAGATCGGGATACCAGTACCAAAGAAATCGCGGTCAGCTTGCGCCAGACTGATGAAAAAATTGAGCATGCTGATTTTCTGGCCCAAACGGACCAGCAGGGTTCCGGCCAGTTTAGAGAAGCTCATCGCATGTCGAGTGATATGCCATCGCCGTTAATGGAGCAACATGCAGGTGAAGAACTGCAAGAAAGTCTAGATATGCTGCAACAGCAACAGGAACTCAGTTTTGAAGAAAAAGTCCTGATGACCACCTTGAGTTGGCAAAAGCAGGCGGAAGAAAATCAGCGTAAAAAAATGCAGGAGCAATTACAGAGCCAGTTTCAGGCCAAAGCGGCCATGGTCGCCAGTCTGGAAGCGCAATATTTACAGCGTCAGCAAAATTTCAGTCGTCAGCAAAAAATTAAGACTGTGGATGGTATTCAGTCCAAGCAGGATGTTTCGGCCGCATATCTGGAAAAGTTCCGTGAAAAAGTGGAATTTTATGGTAACCGTTATTATCCGGAAGCAGCAAAACAACAGAATCTAGCAGGGGAAGTGCGGCTGATGGTGATCCTGAACCAGAATGGCGGAATTCGTGCCATTCGACTGATTGACAGTTCAGGACATGCCATGCTGGACGAAGCAGCCAAAGCTTCCGTGCGTAAGGCAGCACCATTTGGTGCTTTCGACAGTAAAATGAAAGAAATTTCCGAACTGCGGGTGATTCGTACCTGGCGATTTGATCCGGCAGAAGCAGAATTTGAGGTGCGTTAGACCATTTTATTCATTTGTAAACCCTCCCTTTAACTCCCTCCCAACGGGAGAGAGAACTATCATTGAGCTATAGGTATTAAAACTCCCTCTCCTTATGGGAGAGGGTTGGGGTGAGGGTAAACAATAAAAAAAGCAGGCCTTAGCCCGCTTTTTTATGAAGAAATTTTAGTTCTGTTCTAGATAAGGATTTTCAAAACCCAGCTTGGCCAGAATCTCGATTTCAATGCCTTCCATTTCTTCAGCATCTTCATCCGAGGTTTCATGGTCATAGCCCATTAGGTGTAAAGTGCCATGTACCAGCATATGGGTGAAATGCGTTAATGGTACTTTTTGCTGTTCCAGCGCTTCCGCCAGTACTACAGGAATACAGATCACCAGATCACCAATGGGAAATGCATCCAGAAACTGCGCCATTTCATCTGGAAGTTCACTTGGGAAAGACAGGACATTGGTCGGTTTGTCTTTGCCTCGATATTCCAAATTCAGTTTATGACTTTCGTCATTATCAACACAGGCAATTCCAATTTCGCAATCACTTTGAGTGCCGATATGACGTAAAGTGGTTTCTACAACTTTTTTAATATAGGCTCGTTTCAGTACCAGTTCAGGTGACTGAAAGTCCTGTTGTAAGGAAAGACTAAGTTTCAACACAAATCCTTAAGTTTAAAGCTTAATGCTGTGCGTCTGCCGCAGCATCATTTTCAGCGATCAAGGCATCCTGACGTGCTTTACGTTCGGCACGTGCTTCAGCACTTAAACGCTGCTGTTCACTGTCCCAGCCTTCGTAGGCTTCAACAATTTTCTGTACAAGTTGATGACGTACTACATCACGCGAATGGAAACGAGTGATATGAATTTCAGGAATTTTATCAATCACACGCAAGGCATGTGACAGGCCGGATTGCTGACCACGCGGTAAATCCACCTGAGTTACGTCGCCCGTAATCACGGCACGTGAGCCAAAACCTAAACGGGTCAGGAACATCTTCATCTGTTCTGGGGTGGTGTTCTGCGCTTCATCTAGAATCACGAAAGAATGATTCAGGGTACGGCCACGCATATAAGCAAGCGGAGCGACTTCAATCACCTGGCGTTCGATCAGTTTGGCCACTTTTTCAAAGCCGAGCATTTCATACAGCGCGTCATACAAGGGACGTAAGTACGGATCGATTTTCTGGGTTAAATCCCCCGGCAAGAAACCAAGTTTTTCACCGGCTTCAACCGCAGGACGAACCAGCAAGATCCGCTGAATTTCATTACGCTCCAGCATGTCCACGGCAGCCGCAACGGCGAGGTAGGTTTTACCTGTACCCGCAGGGCCAATACCAAAAGAAATATCACTTTGCAGAATGCGCTGTACATAACGTTTCTGGTTGGCACCACGCGGATTGATCCGGCCCTTACGAGTTTGCAGCCAGACATTGTCCAGCCCCGTATGTTCCTGATCGTCCAGATCTTGCTGAAGTTCACGGTCAGTCTGGCTGCCCTGAATCATCAGATGTAAAGTATCTGCACTAATCTGCTGACTATGTTCAGATTCTTCATGAAGACGTTGCAAGAGCATTTCGGCTCTCTCAACGGCATCGATTCCACCATCAATAATAAAACTTTCTCCACGATGGGAGATTTTGACGTCTAAACGTTGTTCAATTTGCTTCAAATGGCCGTTATAGGCACCTAACATGGCTTGTATACGGTCCATCGAAATTCCAGGAAAAGCTACTGTACGTCGAATCGCTGCAGTCAAGAGTGTTCCTTATGAAGTGTGCGTTATATGCTCTACATTACGCCACGTCAGGCTCAAGATTCAAGAGCTCACCGTAAACTAAATTCAAAGTTTTAATTTCGGTAATTTCAATCTCGGCAAAGCGGCCTACCCAGGCAGGGTCACCAATAAAGTTGACATAACGGGTATTGTCCGCCGTACCGACCAGAATATTCGGATCTTTATCAGAAACTTTTTCGATCAGTACACGCTGGATGGTCCCGAGCATGGCATCCGTCTTGTCAATGCTTGAACGCTTAATCCATTGCTGAACTTTGGCCAGACGTTCTTTTTTGACATCTTCAGAAATCGTATCTTCCAGTTCTGCCGCAGGCGTACCCGGGCGTTTTGAATAGATAAAACTATAAGAATGGTCAAAATCCAGATCCTGAATAAACTGATAAGTCTCTTCAAAGTTTTCATCTGTTTCACCCGGGAAACCAATGATAAAGTCTGAAGATAGGTGCATGTCAGGGCGAACTGCACGTAACTTTTTAATCTTTTCGATATAGACATCGATGGTGTGGTTACGCTTCATCGCTTGCAACACATCATTGGAACCGCTTTGTACCGGCAGATGCAGATGTGAAACCATTTGTGGCAGGTCACGATAGCATTGTATCAGGTCGTCATTAAATTCCAGTGGATGCGAGGTGGTATAACGAATACGGCCAATGCCCGGAATATCTGCAACCAAACGTAACAGATCGGCAAAGGTACAGATATTGCCTTCAAAAGTTTCACCACGATAACCGTTTACGTTCTGACCCAAAAGTGAAATTTCACGCACGCCTTTTTCTGCCAGACCCGCAATTTCAGCGAGCACATCATCCAGTGGACGAGATACTTCTTCACCACGCGTATACGGCACCACACAAAAAGAACAGTATTTAGAACAGCCTTCCATGATCGAGACAAAAGCTTTATAACCTTCAACACGCGGTTCAGGTAAAAAGTCGAATTTCTCGATGTCCGGGAAGGAAATATCCACCAGTTTGATTTTTTCTTTTTTCGGCTTTTCGATCTGCTCAAAATGCTGATCCAGCATTTGCGGCAAACGGTGCAGGGTTTGTGGACCAAAAATCATATCGACATAATTGGCACGTTTCTGGATGTTGTCGCCTTCCTGAGATGCCACACAGCCACCGACACCAATAATCAGATCAGGATTTTTATCTTTAAGCTTACGCCAGCGGCCTAGCTCGGAGAATACTTTCTCTTGGGCTTTTTCACGGATCGAGCAGGTATTCATCAGTAGAATATCGGCATCTTTAGGATCGGTGGTCAGCACATAGCCATGAGAATCGCCTAACAGGTCTGCCATACGGTGACTGTCGTACTCATTCATCTGACACCCTTGTGTTTCGATGTACAGTTTCTTGACTGAAGCATCGCTAACAGGGGTGTGCGCTGGCTGGGTAACAGTGTTTTCTGAGGCAGCTGGGGCACCATTCGGAATGAAGGTTTGAACCGTCATGTAGGCTCCTACAAGGTAATACGTTGAAAGAGTGAACGAACAGCCTGATTGATGCATCAAACAGGTGAATAAAAATTCAATTCACAGACTGAAATCTTGGAAAGGCGCATATTTTAGCAGGAAAGTCGCTTAAACTTATAGCCCAAATTAACTGTGGAAAAATATTGATTTATGGGCAAAAATTGTCTGTAGATTAATATTGCTTAATCATAAGGTTACATAACTGAACAATAGAGTTGGTTATAATCTTCAAACTAGCTCTTATGATATGCAACATGGGCAAAGCATAAAATCGATGATAGAAGGCAAAGGGATGTTGAAACACACTAAAACTATGTATAAATACTATAAATTAATTACTTTAAGTGTGGCATGTATCTGTTCAGCGAGTACACAGGCAGCAGAAGAACAATTTAATGATGCCTTGCGTGCAGCCAATGCAGGTAATACTGAACTGTTACAGCAATATCGTCTGTCTATGCAGAATGATGCCTTGGGCTATTATCCGGAATACTGGATTTTAAACCAGAATCTTGCCATGCAGCCTGTTAGTCAGATTATCAGTTTTGCCCAGCGTTACCCTCAATCCGCCATGGCTGAAAAGCTGGCAGCAGACTATGTCGAAGAAAAGGTAAAAATGGCAGACTTTAGTACTGCTCAACCGGTATTGCCTTATGTAACCAATGCTGATCCTGCCGAAGCCTGTGCAGTGGCACAAGTGCGCGCCAAAGCTGGCGATGAACTGGTCTATGCCGAGTTTAAAGAAGTCTGGTTAACTACCAATAGCCAGCCTGATTCTTGTACTGGTTTAGGCCGGATGATGCTATCCAGTCCACTCATGACCTCAGAAGACCGTCAGCAGCGACTCTGGGGACAACTTCGTGCCGGACAGTCAGGTCAGGCCATTGCGACAGCGCAAGGCATTGGTCTAAATCTGTCTCTGGCACAACTGAATTCGATTCAGGCCAATCCCACTAATTATTTGTGGTCTGCGCCTAAAAGTACTGCGGCAGAGCATGCCTATCTGATTTATGCGCTGGGACGTCTGGCCGATAGCGATTTGGACTCAGCTTTGTCTATCGTCAAGCGGACCGCGGAAGGTACACCAGTACAGGTACAACGCGCCTTATATCGTGCTGTCGGTTATATCGGTGGTACCACAGTGATGAAAAACAACTTCAACCGTGAAGTGTTAAATGCGCTAGATGCCAGCTATGGTCTGCCATTTAGCCCGGAAGAAGCCGAGATTTATGCGCGTCAGGCAATTCGTTTTAGTGCATGGGAAAGCCTGATCCGTGCGATTGACAACATGAGCGTCAACCAGAAGCAGGAAGATCGCTGGCAATACTGGCTGGCACGTGCCAGCGAACAACGTGCTGACCGTGCTTCCAAACAGGCAGCAGAAAGTATTTATCGTAAGCTGGCGACCGGAGATGACTATCACAATCTTTTGGCACGCGACAAGCTGGGGCAGGTGACTGCGAGTACACCAAATCCAGCGCAGCCATCCAATCAGGCCCTGCAACGTTTGGAACAGGATATTCATTTCCGCCGTGCTTTCACGCTACGTAATATCAGCGCACCGGAGAACTACATTAACCGTGAATGGAACTGGGCAGTGCGTCAGGCTTATCTAAAGAAAGATGATGACCTGTTGCTGGCTGCGGCAAAGCGTGCCATGGACATGGGCTGGCATGATCGCGCCATTTATGCTGCCGACCGTACCGCGAACAAACATAACTACAATTATCGTTTTCCAATGCCACATCAGAATTACGTGGTCAGCCATAGTCGTAATGCGGGCATAGATCCGGCTTGGGCCTACGGTTTGATGCGTCAAGAAAGCCGTTTCAATACTGTGGCACGTTCACATGTCGGTGCGGGTGGTCTGATGCAGATTATGCCGGATACGGCCAAGCTAGTGGCACGTCAAATGGGTGAAGCTTATAACCCGGCGGCACTTACCGATATGAATACCAATATTCGCTACGGAACATTCTATTTATCTACGATTCAGCGTCAGCTCAGCGATAGTCCGGTGCTGGCAACGGCAGGTTATAATGCTGGCCCAAACCGTGCCCGCCGCTGGCAGCCAGAATTTCAGGGGATTGCCGCAGATCAATATACTGAAAGTATTCCTTTACTTGAAACCCGAGATTATGTGAAACATGTCATGACCAATGCCACGCATTACGGTATCTTGTTAGGACAGGGGGCACAGTCAGTGGGTAAACGCATGCAACTGATACCATTACGTAATACACAATAAAATTAAAATTATTGGGGGATGGTGATTTATTCATGAAAATAATGAAGGATCGTCGAGTCTGGGCTGGATCGGTTACGCTTGTATTTTTGGCCAGCAGTCCGGCAGCGTTTGCTGCGCCGACAGACTATGTCATGGATGTACAAATGGTCCCGGCCCTATGTAGCCTGTACCCTGAATATGCCAAGAAACGAAAATGTCTGGAAGGTTATTCGCTGAATATCTCCGGCTTATATCCTCAGACCACATCACAAAATTGTACGACCAATAGCTCTGCGAAACTGTCACCACTGCAGTCCAAGGTAGTGGCCAGGATCATGCCGGATGACAATACCCGGACAATTTTATGGCGCAATATCGGTGGCTGCGTGCCGATGAATGCCAGTCAGTATTTCCGGACGATTATCAATTATGCAGATCGTCTCAAAGTGCCTGCGGAACTGACGGAACAGGAAAATATCACGATTTCTGTCGATACATTGCGAGCCAAATTCCTGAAAATTAATCCGCAATTACCGGGCAATGCCTTGCGATTCAACTGCCAGCAGACTCAGTCAGCTAGCGTGCTTACCTCGATCAAGGTCTGTTATCGCCCCAATGGCAATTACAAATCCTGTCCTGCCAACATTATTAATACATGCCCAAAAACTGTCACAATAAAAGGAACATACTGAGCTTTTTTGCCGATTTAATTTATATTTCCTATCAGACTTTAGGTGAAATCCGTCCTCTTTTATATGCATCTGGCAAAGGATTGGAGTACAATCTTTCGCGTTTACGATTATTAGATTAAATACTAACTATTTAATCGCATTGAATATCCTCAATTGGAGATAATTAGATGAAGCAAGCAGTTCGTGTTGCCGTTACTGGCGCTGCAGGTCAAATTGGTTACAGCCTATTATTCCGTATCGCAAGCGGCGAAATGCTAGGTAAAGATCAACCAGTGATTTTGCAATTGCTCGAAGTTCCTTTTGAGAAAGCTCAACAAGCGCTTAAAGGCGTAATGATGGAGCTTCAAGATTGTGCATTCCCATTACTAGAAGACATGATCGGTACTGATGATCCTAAAGTTGCATTTAAAGATGCTGACTATGCGTTATTAGTTGGTTCACGTCCACGTGGTCCAGGTATGGAACGTGCTGACCTGCTTAAAGTGAACGGTGAAATCTTCATCGGTCAAGGTCAAGCATTGAACGAAGTTGCAAGCCGTGACGTTAAAGTTCTAGTTGTTGGTAACCCTGCAAACACGAATGCTTACATCGCAATGAAATCTGCTCCAGATCTTCCAGCGAAAAACTTCACTGCAATGTTACGTCTTGACCACAACCGTGCTGCATCTCAAATTGCTGCTAAAACTGGTAAAGCGGTTAAAGACATCAAAAATCTTACAGTTTGGGGTAACCACTCTCCAACCATGTATGCCGACTACCGTTTTGCAACAATTAACGGCGAAAGCGTTAAAGACATGATTAACGACCAAGAATGGAATGCAAATACATTCCTTCCGACTGTTGGTAAACGTGGTGCTGCGATTATCGAAGCACGTGGTTTGTCTTCTGCTGCTTCTGCTGCTAACGCTGCAATCGACCATATGCGCGATTGGGCTCTTGGTACAAACGGCGAATGGGTAACTATGGGTATTCCTTCTGACGGTTCTTACGGTATTCCTGAAGGCGTAATGTTCGGTTTCCCTGTAACGACTGAAAACGGTGAATACAAAATCGTTCAAGGTCTAGAAATCGACGAATTCAGTCAAGAGCGTATCAACTTCACGTTGAATGAACTTGAAGAAGAGCGCGCAGCAATTGCTGACATGCTTAAATAATTTGATCTTTTCAGATTAAGTTGAAAAAGCACTCCATTTGGGGTGCTTTTTTTATATCACTCACTTTAATCAACAAAAAATAACAAGCTGTGAAGGAGAGACAACTGAGTTTTCGCTATGAGCCATCTAAGGTAGAAACAAGATTATAGATAAAAAGATGGAGGTTCAGATGTTAGAGCAACGCGCTACCTTCGAACTTTTCTTTGAACAATTGGGTCTGGATTCGAGTCCGGAAGCCATTGATGAGTTTATTAGTACGCATCAAATTGGTATGGATGTGCCACTGCATAAAGCTCCTTTTTGGAGTAAATCACAGCATGACTTTCTGATCAGTCACTGGAAGAAAGATGATGACTGGGCCATTTTTGTCGATGTGTTAAATGAACAATTACATATTGAGGCAGAGGGTTCAGGTTCCTGTGACATACCCAGCCATAAATCAACCTAAGAATTCGAATCTCAACACGCTCATAATTTAACGCTACGATGGAGTCTATTTATGCTTACGGAACAACAGTTAACTTTAGAATTATTATTTGAACAATTGGGTTTGCCTTCTGATGAAGCCTCAATTAATCAATTTACCCATACCCATCAATTGCCATCTGAAGTCGCATTGCCAGATGCCGAATTCTGGAGTGAGGGACAAAGTGCCTTCCTGCGTGAACATTGGCACCAAGATGATGAATGGATTGTCATTATTGACAAGTTAAATCAGCTTTTACATGTGGAAAGCGACAAACAAAGCGTTTAAATGCATTCATACAAAAAGAAACAACAAACCTAGTCAAAGGACTAGGTTTTTTTTGTCTTATCTTATAAGTTAGATCTATAAATAATTACAATTTATCTGATATAAGGAGGGCGCGATGCTCGCAAAGAACCAACCATCCTTAGAGCTCTTGTTTTCTCAGCTCGGTCTCGCCAATAGTCCTGCGGCTATTGAATTGTATGTACGCACCCATCAACTGCCAGCAGGGTTGTCCTTGCACGATGCGCCGTTTTGGAATAAAGCTCAACGTTCATTGTTGATCAGTCATTTGGTACAAGATGATGATTGGGCAATTTGGGTCGATGAACTGAATCAGCAACTGCACATGGACGCCTATAGACGCCAACCTGCCTAATCATTTTTCCTGAGCTTTTCTGATATCTAGAATAAGACGATATAACTTGCATTAAAAAACGCCTCATCTGAGGCGTTTTTGTTCTTTGGCTTAATGCATTTTACTTTTTAATATTTTGTTAAACCATTCGTGCTGACGATAATCATTAAATGCATGATGCTGCTGTAATAATTCCAGCTCAAATTCGGCAGTCATAGTGTATTTACCTAACCAGTGACGGGTCAGGGCCGGCTCATTTTTACTGGCGCTGGCATAGGCCAGGAAGAAATAAATATCGCCATGTTCATAACTCGCCATTGGTTTTAGAATTTGCTGGGTAATCAGGGCGAAATGGTGCTCTTTGGTCAATTCAAAGAACATCATATAGGCCTTGGCCAGATGCAAAGATAGGTTGATATACATGCGCAGCGGCATTTCTTCAAATTCTACCCGTCCTTGTTCCAGCAACACTACAGCTTCTTGCAGGAAATGTCGCTGTTCCTGACGCAGTTCACTTAAAGTCACCAGCTGTAAACGAAGATCAGCGCGTTCAAGCGTTAATTCCGGCGTATTGCCTTTTAAATACAATTGGTCAGTTTCACCCAGACGTTGAATAATCTGTTTGGTTGTTAATCGCATCAACGCAATCCTCATTTCTCAATAATGGCTATATGAGGTTAAAAATTAAAATTTAAAGCGGCAGCGCGTCTTAGAGCAGTGAGGTATCACTTCTTAGCCAGGCGGTAATAGATAGACGTTGCTGTTTAGAGATTAAAACTTCATGTAATAAATCGCTCTGGAACAGCGCCATTCGGTTTGGTTTTGGCTGGATAATATGCCACTGGCCCTCTTTATCCTGCAGGCGCAGTTCACCGCCCCAGTCCTTCTGCCATTGGTCATGTAAATAATACACACTGGAAATCATCCGGCCATTTTTACTTTGGGGGTTGTCACGGTGCAGGGCATAGAACTCACCCGCGTGATAGCAAGCGAAATGCGCTTCGACATCTTTGATGCCTAAATAAAACGCGCGGTTTAAAATTTGAGAAAATTGTTGAAGGGTTTGAATGTGTCGGTGGGAAATTTGAAATTCAGGTTGTAACCAAAGAATATGATCACTACGGATGTTGTTAACGACACCATTTTGAATGGCTGCATTACGAAATTCGTTTAAGTGGCTTAAGCATTCTTGACTCACTGCATGTTGATATTCGCTAGAGTAAGCATCGTCAACAATACTAAAGCCATGTTGATCTAAATCATCTAAGATTTGATCAACATTCCAATCCCCTGGGATGATAACTGCTTCCATTTTTTCAATTCTCGATAGTGTGGTAAAAAAAGGTCCGCTATTTTAGTGCAATAATCGTTTCTGAACGAAATAGTTTTTCATGTTAAAATAGCAATTGATCTTAGGAATAATTGAAACATGAATTACCGTCACTCTTACCACGCAGGCAACTTTGCCGATGTCATGAAGCACGTTTTATTGCTTCAGTTGTTGACTCGACTGAATGCAAAAGACAAACCTTATCGCTATGTAGATACACATGGTGGTGCAGGTAAATATGATTTATCGACTGCCGAAGCGCAAAAATCAGGTGAGTTTTTAAACGGTATTCATCGTCTTATTAAGCTGGATGATTCGATCAAGCGTAATGCGCCCGAAGGCGTACAGCAATATTTGAAAATTGTTGAAAACATGCGTGAAAACTTTGGTAAGGGTGCTTACCCGGGTTCACCGTGGTTTGCTTTAGAAGGCATGCGTGAGATTGATAAAGCGACCATTTTTGAAATGCAGCGCGATGTATTCCAGCAACTTCGTCATAATATTTTTGACAAGCGTGCGGGTTTGCATGAACGTGATGCATACGAAGGTCTGTTAGCGGTTATTCCACCGAAAGAAAAACGTGGTCTGGTGATGATCGATCCGCCGTATGAGCTGGAGCGTAAAGATTTCCCGCAGTTGGTCGAACTGCTGGTTGCCGCGTATAAGAAATGGCCGACAGGTGTATTCGCCGTTTGGTATCCAATTAAAGACCGTGCCATGATTGAACGCTTCGAGAAGAAAATGTTCAAGACCGGTATCCGCCGTCAACTGGTTTGTGAAGTCTGTGTATGGCCGGATGATACTCCAGTAGGTTTGAACGGTTGTGGTTTGCTGGTGATTAACCCACCTTGGAAATTTTCTGAAGATGCTGATGAAGCATTACAGTGGTTATTCCCGCATCTTCGCATGAGTGAAAATGGTGGTCACGCTGCAGTTCGTTGGTTAGTGGGCGAGTAATTTTTTCAAAGATCAGGTCATAGCTAGGATCGACAAGAATGACAAATATAAGCAAACCGGAACGCGACTCTTCAACTGAAGTGCCTTTTGATGGTATCACCTTTGAGGTGGAAGAAGAGGAGCATACTCAGGAAGGGCAAAAAGTTAAGCGTCGAGGCATCTATCTATGGCCGAACCTGATTACAACGGCCGCGTTGTTGTCAGGTTTCTACTCGATTATTGCCAGTATGAATGGTGATTTTCAGCAAGCCATTTACGCAATCTTTATTGCGGCATTACTAGATGGGTTGGATGGACGTGTGGCACGTGCCATTGGTGCACAAAGTCCATTCGGCGAACAGTTCGATTCTCTTTCTGACATGCTGGCTTTTGGTGTGGCTCCCGCTATTTTGATGTATAGCTGGGGCTTGAGTGATTTGGGCCGTATTGGTCTGGCAGCCTGTTTTGTTTATACCGCGTGTGCTGCGTTCCGTCTGGCACGTTTCAATGTACAGATTGGCGTAGTCGACAAACGTTATTTTATCGGTGTGGCCAGTCCTCTGGCTGCCATCATGATTGTGTCGTTGGTCTGGGTCGGTCTGGATTTTCCAGAAATCTTTGATATTCGTGAACCTTCTCTTCAGGTCATTAATGCAGTGGTCATTATTGCGGTGGGCTTGTTGATGATTTCCAATATCAAATATTATTCATTCAAAACTGTAGAACGTAAACGGGTTCCATTTTTTGTCCTACCAATTGCCGTATTCGTCTTTGCAGCGATGACTTATAATATTCCTGTTGGCATTCTGGTCATTTCTATTCTCTATGCCTTGTCTGGTTTTGTAACCACCTTTATGGCAAAAAGATCGAGTACATTATAAAAATATAAGGAGTCTGAGATGCGGTTTCTTCAAGATTTTTTAGATCGTTCGAAACAGCTGAATCAGACTCCTACTGTTTCGCGCTATCCCGCCTATCATGGCCCTACCTCAAAATATAAAATTATTCATCAAGGATTAATGATCCCCGGACTTCCGGCACCGCTCTATTATTTAAACTTTCTGAGTATTATCGGGCAACCCAATGCGCCCATGCTGGCAAACCCCAGTGCAATCGAAACCACAGCCTTAGATACCGCCACCGTGATTTGCAGTTCGAGTCCGCATATGGTGGGGCAATTGCATCATTATTCGGTCAAGCAGGACTGTCATTTTAAATCGGGTCTGTTTCAGTTTCTGGATCGGGAGCAATTGAGTGGAAGTTTTCCAAATTTTCGTTTGCAGCGTTCTGACTCGGAACTCAGTTTTGATTTAAATATTCAGACCACTCAACTGATTTCTCATTTTACCCAAATGCGTTTTTCCTTGGCAGATCACTGGTCTTTGTTGTGTCATTGTCAGGGAACGGTGAACTATAAAGCGCAGCAGTATACGATCGATGGTCTTGGAAGCTTTGAATACGCGCGGAGTTTTAACTTTCCTTATCTACCTTTGGCCTTCCTGACTTATCAAATTATTAATCTCAGTGAAAACAGGCAACTGTTGTTGGCGCAGATTCGGGATGGTTTTAATCGTATTGTTCAGTCGCGGATATATCTCCGTGATTTAAAAAACATGCGGACCCAAATGTTCGATCGAAAAGTTTATTTTAAAGTTCATCGTGTTTATCCGTGTGTCACGACACCCAATCGGCAAAGTATGTATTTGCCGCGCGAATTTGAATGGTGTTATGAAAATGCAGACGGTACTTGTATCTGGGTACAAGGTCAAAGTCGTGGAGATTTTAAATTTGGCCTGGCAGCGGGCTATGTAGGAAGTTTTAGTTATCAAGTGAAAATAAATGAAGAAACCGAAAATGGGGAAGGGGGTTATTGTGAATACATAGATTGCCGGCCTTTACGCTTTCAAGAACAGAATAAAACTGAAAAAAGATTAAGTCATTTATCCAATTCAGTCCCTTTAATGCTCAAGAAATGAAGAAAAGCGCGATTTTTGTAGAATAAATAAACAATCGTGATGATTTTGCTGAATTATTTAAAAATAAGGGTTGTATTGGGTTGGGAATCCTGTAGAATGCACATCCATCGGCGGTGATGAAGATTAAAACTTCTGATAAAACAGTAACTTAGTTGAGTTTGATTGGGTTGGGTTTTATTTGATAAGTTTAAAAATAATCTGATTTACTGGTTGACTTTCTGAAAAGAAAGCGTAATATAGCCGACCTAGCTTGCTGGTGACGAATCAGTAAGAAGATCATTAAGAGATTATGAAGAACAACTTGTGTGGATTTTTACTGGTTGATCGATCGAAATTATTTTCATTGATTGATGGTAGAAATTACTCGAAGTTTATTTGAGAAATATTTGTCAGAAAATTGATGAGCCAAGATTGGCACCCTT